>CAYVSK010000037.1:0-24960 GCA_964453635.1 uncultured Weeksellaceae bacterium
AAAACGGAACAGGCCGACCTGATGCAGGCCATTTACGGCCGGAACAGTGAAGCCCCTGTGGCCGTTCTCGCCGCTTCCACTCCTGCGGATTGCTTCGAAGTGGCCTTTGAAGGAGCCCGTATCGCACTTGAGCACATGACACCGGTCATGGTGATGTCCGACGGATACATAGCGAATGGGGCCGAACCCTGGCAGTTCCCCGAATCAAAGGATATCCCAACGATCCACCCCCCTTTTGCCAAAGAAAAGAAGGATTCGGAGAACGGTACGCCTTATTATCCCTATGAACGCGATGAAAGCTACGTAAGAAAATGGGCTGTCCCGGGCATGAAAGGATTGGAACATCGGATCGGGGGGTTGGAGAAAGAAGAACGTACCGGCAATGTTTCCTACGACCCGGAGAACCACGAAAAAATGGTCAAGACCCGGGAGGCCAAGGTCCGGGCCGTTCGTTCAAGGATCCCTTCGGCTGAACTGGACAGTGGTCCGGAAGAAGGGAAAATTCTCGTAGTGGGCTGGGGGTCGAGTTACGGGGCCATCAAGACCGCCGTACAGAACTTACAACAGGAAGGATACCGGGTGTCGCATCTCCATCTTCGCTACCTTTATCCCATGCCTAAAGGTGTTGAGGATATTCTGAAACATTTTGACCATGTACTGGTGCCGGAGATGAACCGGGGACAATTGGTTCGCATCCTCCGCAGTGAGTTCCTCGTCGATGCCAAAGGAATGAACAAAGTGCAGGGTGTACCCTTTCTGGCCGAAGAGATCCAGACTGAACTGCGAAGGGTGCACGATGGTGTGGATGAATTGGAAGAGCAGCGGAAGTAAAGGATCCCCTCCTCCTGTTCGATGAGGGAAGTTGTGGAGAGCGAAACGGGAGGAAGGGATGGATCGTAAAAATGGAGTACCATGAGCGAAGTCGATACACAGACCGATAAAGCCCAACCGACCGATTACGAATCGGACCAGGAAATTCGTTGGTGTCCGGGTTGCGGCGATTTTTCCATACTTAAACAGATGCAGCGTGTGCTGGCTGATATGGGTGTTACCAAGGAGGATACGGTCTTCATATCCGGGATCGGATGCGCCTCCCGTTTCCCTTATTATATGGACACCTATGGGCTGCACGGGATCCATGGACGGGCGCCGGCGATCAGCACCGGATTGCGGGCTGTTCAACCCGACTTGGATATATGGGTTATTACCGGGGATGGGGATGGATTGTCCATCGGTACGAACCATCTCCTTCATGCATTGCGGCGCAATGTGAATTTCAATATCCTTCTTTTTAATAACGAGATCTATGGATTGACCAAAGGCCAATATTCCCCGACTTCCCCGGAAGGAAAGAAAACGGTCTCTACACCGGTGGGTTCTGTCGACCACCCTTTCAATCCATTGGGGTTGTGTGCGGGTGCTGATGGTACCTTTATTGCCCGCACTATGGACCGGGAACCCCGTCATTTGAGAAAGGTTCTCGATGCGGCCCACAAACATCAGGGAACATCCATGGTAGAGATCTATCAGAACTGCAACGTCTTCAACGACGGGGCTTTCTTTCAGTTCTCGGACAAAAAGGTCCGGAACAACAACGCCATTTTCCTCGAGGATGGTCAACCCCTTGTCTTCGGAAAAGAAGGAGAGAAGGGGATTGTTCTCGACGGATCCACACCCCGGGTTGTGGACCTCAAGGCGGAGGGTTATTCTGTCGATGACCTATGGGTCCATGATATCGGGGATCGCTTCAAGGCTTCCCTCTTGACCCGTTTTTTCGATGATCCCGAGCAGATCGGAGCACTGCCCCGGCCCTTCGGAGTGATCCATCAGGCGGAGAGAATGCCTTACGAGCAAGGCTTGGAGGCTCAGATAAGTCAGGCCAGGGAAAAAGAAGGGGATGGCGATCTTGATGAGCTTTTGAGGGGTCCTCACACCTGGACTGTGGAAGAGGAATAGGAGACGCTCAGGAAAGGTATTTGGCCACAATGGGCATCCTTCTGCCCATTCCGAAGGCTTTCGGAGAAACACGCAGGATCGGGGGGGATTGGTAGCGCTTGTACTCGGAAGTGTTCACCATTTTGAGGACTTTTTCCACCGTCTCCCGCGGAAAACCCTGCTCGATGATCTCCTCCGGTCCCTTCTGCTCTTCGATATAGGCATAGAGCACCGGATCGAGAACGGCATATTCCGGCAAGTTGTCCGTATCCTGCTGATTCGGTCGAAGTTCTGCTGAAGGGGCTTTGTCCATGACCGATCGGGGGATCAATGTTCGTTCCTGATTCAGGAAGCGGGCCAACTCGTATACTTCGTACTTATAGAGGTCCCCGAGTACGGACAGTCCACCACACATATCCCCGTAGAGGGTCCCGTAACCCACTGCGAGTTCGCTCTTATTGGACGTGTTCAGCAGAATATCCCCGAATTTGTTGGATATGGCCATGAGCAAGACCGCTCGCGTCCGGGCCTGAATGTTCTCCTCGGCAGCCCCGAAGGCAGTATCCTTGAAAAGTGGGGACAGGGTTTCATTAAAGGTCTCGTAAAGGGCATCGATGGGTAGGGTATCTGAGGCACAACCGATGTTCCCGATCAGTTCCTCACTGTCCCGTATAGAGTGTTCGGAGGAAAAGGGAGAGGGCATGAGCACCCCGCGGACGTTCTCCCGCCCCAGGGCCTCAGCCGCCAGAGCAAGGGTCAGGGCTGAATCGATCCCACCCGACAACCCAACGACTGCCCGAGTGAAGCCGAGCTTGTCGAAGTAATCCCGTATGCCGGTGATCAATCCATCGTGAAGCCTTTTGGTCTTGGGCGGAAGAGGGTCACTGTCGGATGGGGACTGCCCTTCCTGCGTATTAAAGATCCTGACCTCCTCTTCGAAACCCTTCATCAGCGTTCTTCCTCCCCCCGGGGTAAGGGTAAGGGAACGGCCGTCGAAGAGAAGTTCCGTTTGTCCACCCCATTGGTTGACGTAATAAAGCGGTAGGGAAAAGCGCTCCACACTCCTTTGCAGCACCTCGATACGGTTCTCCAAATGGCTGTGATCGAACGGGGAAGCTGAGATATTGATCATTAGGTCCGCTCCTTGCTCTGCCAGCTCCTCCATGGGATGGCGGGTATAGATCTGTTCTTCATCGAGGTACCACAGATCTTCGCAAATGGTCAGGGCGATGCGGTGACCCTGGAATTCGATGGGAGCGAGATCGCTTGCGGGTTCGAAATAACGGTATTCGTCGAAGACGTCGTAATTGGGAAGGAGTGCTTTGTGGTGGATCGAGCGGACCGCCCCGTTCTCAAGAAAATAGGCGGAATTCAGAAGGGGCTTCCCTGAAGATGCCGGGTTGAAGGAAGGACTGCCAACAATGGCTGCGATCCCCTGACATTCCTGTGCGATCATTTTCACGGTCGATTCGCACTGTTGAATAAAGTGATCGAATTCCAGGAAATCCCGCGGTGGATACCCGCTTACGGCCAGTTCAGCGAAGACCACAAGGTCCGCCCCCTGTTCCCTGCAAGAACGAATGGTGGAAACGATCTTCTCCCCATTCCGTTCAAAATCTCCGATGCGGTAGTTTAATTGGGCAAGGGCGATCTTCATTTCATTGAAGTACTGAGTACTGCGTGTTGCGTACTGAGAGCGGCTTGATCAAAGAAAAAGGTCTGGTCTATCTCAGTACCAAGTACTGAGTTCTCAGAACAGGATCCCCACCCGGAGGGAAATGGTATTGGCCACGGATTCAAGGTCGGGTCCGCCTACAAGGTCTCCATTCTCCTTTTTGGGTTTCCCGTTCTCATCAGCTTGGTATGTGGTAACATCGTTCTTGTTAAAGACATTGGTGAGGCCGTTGTCGAAAGTCGCCGCAACAAGAACCGAAGTATTCCCACTGAGATTGTATTCGAACCCTCCGGAGATGATCATGGAAAGCCTCAAAAAGTTGGTTTTGTCGCTGACATCCAGGTCCTTGGTGTCGATCTCACTGGAGCCAGTGCTCAAAGGGGCGTTGATATCCTGACGTGCCCGGTAATTGATCCCGAGGCTTCCCCCGAATTCGACAAAATAGGTCATGTAACCGATCTCATTGGTCTTTCCCTTGAAAGTGAGGGGGATCTTGATGTATTTAAGATTGTAATCGGATTCGCGCGTCATGATCGTATCATTCTCCTGTTCTTCCACCTTGACGACGATGTCATTGTATTTCAATCCCCCACCGTTGAAATAACCGCCCAAACCTGTGGAGAAGTAAATGTTATCGGCCATTTTGATGTCGCCGGTCGCCCCGAATCCAAAGGCCAGCTTGGACGAACTGTTATCAACCCCTTTGGTATCCGGATTCATAAAGCCAAGTCCTGGGGATACCTGGAAACCGAATCGAAAGGTCTTTTCCGAGGGACTGTCCTGTGCGTTCAAAGCATTGAAAAGCAAGCACAGGGGTAGCGCTAAAAGGAGCTTGTACTTTTTCATAATTTTGGACGTTTAAATGGGCAAAGCACAGCACAAGTATACGGAAATTTTAAGGACAGCAGGACTGTTTCGGGGCTTCCTCTGCTTGGTATTGATGGTCGGAACGGTAGCTTGCGGAGAGGATCGTTTCGAGGTGGACGTTTCCGGTATCGACCTTTCCCTGGAGGTTGAACGGCTCGACCAGGACCTTTTTTCGATCGGTCAGGCCCCGACCGCTGCTTATGATTCGCTCAACCGGACTTTAAAGGGTCGCTATGGGGGGTTCTACGAGATCTATGTAGCGGATATTCTGAAGGAAGGAATGCCGAATGACCCCATGTTGCCACCGCGGTTGAAGGAGTTCGTGGAGGACCCCGTCATGCAAGACATACAAATGGCCATTGATGAGCGCTATGCCGACTTCTCTGACAAGGAGAAAGCCCTGACCAAAGCATTCAAGCATTATCGATATCATTTCCCCGATAGTCTCGTGCCCCGGGTCGTGACCTACAATTCAGGTTTCAATTACGGGATATATCCCACGGACAGCCTTTTGGGGATCGGCCTGGAGTGGTATCTCGGGCCGGGTCACGAGGTCACCCAGCGACTTTCCCCCCAGCGCTTTCCTCAATATGTTCGGGCGGATATGCGATCGGATTATCTCGTGACCGATGCGGTAAAGGGTTGGCTCCAGGTCAAGTTTTACGATGAGGAACTGCTCAACGGGAATATGCTCGACCGGATGGTCTTTTACGGCAAGATCCTCTATCTTACGGATGCGCTTTTCCCTTATACAGCGGATTCAACGAAGATCAAGTACAGCTCGGAAGAGATCCGGTGGTGCCGAAATAACGAGCACAAAATATGGCGCTTCTTCGTGGACCAGGAATTGCTGTTCACGAACGACGCCAAGGAGATCCGCAAAATGATCGAGGCCGCTCCGTTCACTACGGGACTTCCGAGAAAGTCGCCCGGCCGGATCGGGAAATGGGTCGGATGGCGGATCGTCCGAAGTTATATGCGGGAATATCCCGAAAAAGACCTTCGGCATCTCTTGAAATACAAGAACAGCAAGCGGATGCTCGATCATTACAAACCCTCTAAACAAGCAGTCTGATGAGCGACGAGAATCCCAAAAAAAGCTCTGAATTGAAGTTCACGGTGCACATGGACGAGAATGACGTGCCCATGGAGATCGAATGGGAGTCCTCCGACAATGGGGATTCAGGAAAGTGCAAGGCGGCTTTTCTTTCCATGTGGGATGCCGAGGAAGGCAATACCATGCGTATCGACCTGTGGACCAAGCAATTCCTCCTCGCGGAAATGCGCCATTTTTTCTACCAGAGCCTGACCACCATGACCGATACTTACGAGCGTGCTACGGATGATCAAGAGGTGGCCGAGGAAATAAGGGAATTCTCCAAGAAACTTGCGGAAAGACTTGAGTTGGGGGATAGTGGAGAAAGTTCCAGTGAAAATGGACAGGGAGATGGTCAAGGGGGCTGATCCTTTTGGCCTGGCAATAGGCATTGGGCAATAGGCGCTGGGCAATAGGCAATAGGTGCTGGGCAATAGGCAATAGTTCTTGGTGTCTGGTCACTGGAGCAAGGGGTTTTGGTCATTGGATCGGATTTGAAATTTTTGATCCGAGATCTCGAGAATTGGAACACTGTTCATCCACGTTAAGCGCAATTGCGCGGAACCAAATATTCATTAAGATGCCTCGTTCCCCATTCTACCTCCTCCTTTTGGCTCTGCTGATCGCTCCACTGAGAGGTACTACCCAGGAAGTGCTCGATAAGTACAAGGAAAACCGCTCTGTTACCCACCGGGAGGCGATCGATATGTATGGACAATTCGCCCGGCAGTACGAGGAGGCGGAGTTGGTTGAACAAGGCCCGACCGATGCCGGGCGGCCCTTGCATCTTTTCCTGCTGTCAGGGAGTGGAAAATTTGAACCCACGGCCATTTCTGAAGACAAGCCAGTGCTTTTCATCAACAACGGGATCCATCCAGGTGAACCCTGTGGGATCGACGCCGCTTTGAACCTTGCGCATGATATACTGAAGGATCATGATGGCATGCGCTCTCTTCTGGACCGTGTGGTGATCGCGATCGTGCCTGTTTATAACATCGGGGGATCGCTCAACCGGAGTTGCTGTACAAGGGCCAATCAAAACGGCCCAAAAATGCAGGGTTTCCGGGGCAATGCCAGGAATCTTGACCTCAACCGGGATTTTATCAAGTGCGATTCCCGCAATGCCTTGTCTTTTAGTAAAATGTACCGCAAATGGGACCCCGATGTCTTCGTTGATACTCATACTTCGAATGGAGCGGACCATCAACACACGATGACCCTTATAGCGACGCAGCGGGACAAACTGCATCCGGCATTATCGGGTTTTATGACCGGCGAGATGCTTCCCTTTCTTTACGAACGGATGAGCGCTGCGGAATTCCCCATGGTCCCCTACGTCCATACCCGCGGAAAAACACCGGAGAGTGGTATCAAGGACTACCTGGAAACACCTCGCTACTCAAGCGGTTATTCCACCCTTTTCAATGCCTTCGGTTTCATTACCGAGACCCACATGCTTAAGCCTTATAAAGACCGGGTGGAGGCCACTTACCGTTTTCTCGTTGAAATGATCCGTTTTATGGAGCGCGAGCATGAGCAGATCCTTGAAAAAAGGGCTCGTGCTAAAAAGAAGGTGAAGTCCCAAAATGCCTTCCCCATTCAATGGGAATTGGACACAACGCGCGTTGACACGATCGATTTCCTGGGGTATGCGGCCAGAAAAAGGGAAAGTTCGGTCACTGGCATGGAGCAGCTATATTACGACCAGGAAGCCCCTTACGAGAGAAAGATCCCCTATTACAACCATTATCGAACGGCGGACCGGGTTGACCGGCCGGCTTATTACATTGTTCCCCAGGGATGGAAGGAGGTGGTGGAACGACTCAAGGTTAATGATATCAAAATGAACCGGTTAAAAAGGGATACCACGGTTTCGGTCCACTCTTACTACATATCTGAACAAGAGGCGCTGGAAGACCCCTATGAGGGGCATTTCTTTCATCGAAAAGTGGAAACTGAAAAAGAGCGGGAAGAGCGGGATTTTCTAAAGGGGGATTATGTGGTGCCGGTGGATCAGGCGGCCAATCGCTATATAGTGGAGACCCTTGAGCCAAGGGCTGCCGATTCCTATTTCCGCTGGAATTTCTTCGATGAGGTCCTCCAGCAAAAGGAATATTTCTCCAGCTACGTGTTCGACAAAAAAGCCGAAAAGATCCTTGAGCAGGACCCCGAACTAAAGGAGGCTTTTCAGGAGAAGAAAGCCAATGATCCCGGGTTCAGGAAGGACAAACGCGCTCAACTGGACTTTATCTACAGGCGTTCTCCGTACTACGAGGATGAACACCGCCGCTACCCCGTTGCTCGGATCGAGGACCCTGCGGCTCTTGAGGGGTATTGATCCTCAGGTGTTGGCCTTTTCTTTCTCATTCATGATCCTGTTCTGCCGTTGGATCGAGGTAGTATGAAGCAGGTCCAGGAAGCGCTTCACGGTTTCCTCATCGAGCCCCATGGCCTTGCCCATTGAAAGCCTTTTGTCCAGAATCTCCTTCCAGCGGTCCACTTGAAGGATGGTCACGTCGTTGTCGCGTTTGTAACGGCCGATCTTGTCGACCAACTCCATGCGGGTGGCCAGTTGTTCCATCAATTGATCGTCGATCTGGTCTATTCGCTCCCGCAGTTCCTCAAGTTGGTCGCGGAATTCCTGGTCCTGGGTCGTTGGACGCCGGATGGTGAGTTCGTTCAGGATCCTGTCCAGATCACCCGGGGATACTTGTTGGGCAGCATCGCTCCAGGCCTGATCGGGGTGAATGTGGCTTTCGATCATGAGCCCTTGCATATCCAGATCAATGGCCTTTTGGGAAATGAAAGGGATCAGGTCCCGGTTCCCCGCTATGTGACTGGGGTCACATAAAACGGGAAGTCCCGGTATCTTTCGTTTCAATTCGATGGGATGTTCCCACTGAGGTTCATTCCGGAAGGGGGTTTTGCTGTAAGTAGAAAAACCTCGGTGAATCGCGGCAAGCTTGGAGATCCCGGCTTGGTGGATCCGTTCGATCGCGCCCATCCAAAGTTTCAGGTCCGGATTGATGGGATTCTTGATCATGACCGGTACCTCCGTCCCTTTCAGAACATCCGCGATCTCTTGAACCGCGAAGGGGCTTACCGTTGTCCGGGCGCCGATCCAAAGCACGTCGATACCAGCTTTCAGGGCGGCTTCCGTGTGTTCCCCATTCGCCACCTCTGTTGTAACGGGTATACCAGTTTCCTCCCGGGCTTTTATCAACCAATCCAGTGCCTCTGTACCGATCCCCTCGAAATCGTTGGGGCGAGTCCTGGGTTTCCAGGCCCCGGCTCTTAAAAGGTCGACCCCTCCGGTCCGCTTTAGCTCCCGGGCCGTTGCGAGGAGTTGTTGTTCGGTTTCGGCACTGCATGGGCCGCTGATCACGACCGGCCGGTCTTTGTTGTCGATCCATTCCTCTAAGGGTGTGGGTTTGATGGTGCTCATGGTCAAACGGAGCTTTGGGTTTTAACAGCGAGTTCCCGGGGTTCGATCCCGTCCAGGACCCGTCTGATATCATTGGCTTTTCTCATGACCTCGTGGGTCTCTTTGGTTTGACCCTGGTCCACGAGCCTTTTGAAGGCCTGGAGTTTTTCGATGTAACTTTCCAGGGCATCCGATACTTTTTTGGCATTGTCCTCGAAGATGGGGGCCCACATGTCGGGTGAGCTCTTGGCGAGCCGGACGGTCGAGGCGAAACCGCTCCCGGCCATGAGGAAAATGTTGGTCTCGTCCTGTTCCTTCTCGAGGACGGTGGTGCCCAGAATAAAGGAACTTATGTGGGAGAGGTGGGATACATAAGCAATATGGCGGTCGTGCTCATCGGGATCTTCCATATAAGCCCTTTCCATCCCGAGGTCATCGGTCATGGCCTCAGCGGTTTGGAGGCTGGCTTTTCCTGAACGCTCCGTCTCGGAGAGGATCATGACCCGGTCTTTGAAAAGCCCGTGAAAGGCTGCGGAAGGGCCTGTGTTCTCGGTTCCGGCGATGGGATGCATGGCCACGAAGCGGTGTCGGGCAGGATGCCCCTCAATGCTACGACATATGTTCCCTTTGGTCGAGCCCATGTCCACGACCACTTGGCCTTCCTTTGTCCGGTCGAGGATGGAGGGGAGCATGCGTTTGATACCATCTACCTGCACGGCCAGGATGATCAGGTCCGCGTCCTCAAGCTCTTCCAGGGTCGTCGAACCCGCGTCGATCATTTGGAGGTCCATTGCCTCTTGGATGTGTGCTGAGTTGTGGTCGATGCCGGTGATCCGTTTAATGGATCCCCTTCTTTTCAGGCTGAAGGCAAGGGACCCTCCGATCAGTCCCAAGCCGATAATGGCCACGTTTTTTTGTTCCTGTCGCATAATCCTGAGCCTTTTTGCCGTTTGGATCTTCCTGGTCTCTGTTCGGTATCGGACAAAAAAAATCCCCTCGCCTTTTCCGGGCGGGGGGATCTTTATGCCGGTCACTTTTTATGAAAGAAACATGGATCACCAACCCCGCCCGCAATAGGGGGCGTAATAAAAATACCGGGGTTGATAATAGGATCTCTGGATCATGAGAATGAAATGCCTTGAATGCGAATATAAAAGATCCGTTCGTCCCGAACAAGAGAAAGGACGGCATTTTCTGCCAGCCTTTTCCCGCAGAGACCCAAGTGGACTTTCATCCCCTTGAATGCCGGAATATGCTCCGGTTTGAACATGGATCCGAATGACGGCTGTAGGGGAAGGATTCGAACCTTCAAGGGGCGGTTAGCCCTTTACAAGGGTTTCTCCCGTGACCCCCACCCCCGACGTCCTTACTCGGAGATCGCCGCTGACCTGAAGGTATCCCCCGGCACCGTTCATGTAAGGATGAAAAGACTGATCCGACGGGGTGTGGTGACCGGTTCTACTATAAACCTGGATCTTTCCAGGTTGGGATACGATCTGATCGCATTTCTGGGGATCTATCTCGAGAAAGGCTCAGCCTATAACAATGTGATCCGTTCCCTTAAAAAGGTCCCGGAAGTCGTTGAAGCTTATTATACCACGGGAGAGTACAGCATTTTCGCCCGCATCGTTTGTTCTAACACGGAACACATGCGTCATGTCCTAAATGATAGGATCCAGTCCATACGCGGTATTGAACGGACGGAGACCATGGTCTCCCTGGAAGAGCGTATTAAGCGGAACGTGGACCTGGACCATCGTTGAATCGTATGCGTTTTGTCCATGGATCCTTCCGATCCTTGCCTATATTTGCGGCGTATGGAACCCAGGGATATTGTAGCCAAGATCGGGGCATACCTGGAAGAAGGAAAAAAGGTCTTCGCGACCTCTTCCTTCCAGAGCCACAGTCTGCCCCTTCTGCACATGATCGGAGAAGCGGGGCTGGATGTGCCGGTCTATTTTCTCAATACGGGCTATCTTTTTCCGGAGACGATCGCATTCCGGGAGCGGATCGAAAACCGATTCGGATTGAACGTGATCGATCTGCGGCCTCAGGTGCCCAAGAGCGAACAACGGGATGCGGACGGCGACCTCTTGTTCACTTCTGACCCCGATCGTTGCTGTTATCTCAACAAGACGCAACCCCTTGAATCTGTCATCCCGGCATACGATGTATGGATCAGTGGTGTTCGCCGCGACCAGAACGCCAACCGCCGTCAGCTTTCAATGGAGGAACGGACCCCGGGGGGAGGCTTGCGTTTCCATCCCCTGCTTGACTGGCATTCCCGGGATATTCATGCCTATATCGAGCGCTTCGCCCTTCCCCGTCATCCCCTTGAAGCACAGGGCTATGTGAGCATCGGTTGCAAGCCCTGTACGAAAAAGTTCGATCTTAGGGATGAAAGGGATAGCCGGTGGTTCGGGTTAAACAAGACCGAATGCGGACTGCATACTGACCTTCTGGACAAATGATTTTTTAAGAAGCATAAACCGGTCTCTTTAATAGAAGGTCTTATGAATGTTTTGGTCACAGGTGGGGCTGGCTATATCGGAACGGAGCTGGCCATGGCGCTTGACCGGGATCCCTCGGTAGAGGGTGTCGTGATATATGACAACCTGGCAGGAAAAAGCCGCAATCTCTTCATCGGGGATCGCAAGCTGAGTTCCAAGGTCCGTTTTGTCGAGGGTGACATTCTTGACTCGAGAAAACTGCGGGCCGTTCTGACGAATGTGGACGTCGTGTATCATTTGGCTGCCAAGGTGACAACCCCTTTTGCTGACCAGGGGGGCCATGCGTTCGAGCAAGTGAATCACTGGGGTACAGCTGAACTGGTCTACGCTGTGGAAGAAAGCAATGTTTCCCGTTTCATTTATCTCAGCAGTGTTTCCGTACACGGGTCATCCTCCGCTGAATTGAGCGTCGTGGATCCCCTGAACCCCCGGACCTTTTACGGGATCTCCAAAATGCGTGGGGAAGAGCACGTTGAAAGATTAGCAGGCAAGTGTCAGGCTTTCATTATCCGGTGCGGGAACGTATACGGATACAGTCCGAGCATGCGCTTTGATGCCGTGATCAACAGGTTTATGTTCGATGCCAATTTCAAAAGGCGGATCCGGGTGCACGGGGATGGCAGCCAACACCGTTCCTTCATCCACATAAATAAGCTCACACCAGTCCTGGCCGCTTTTATCCACCACCCCCCTGGCGAGCTGTACCAAGTGTTGGTCGACCGGATCCTTCCTATCGGGGATATCATCGAGGTCTTACGCTCCCTCTACCCCGATCTTGAATTGCTCTTTGTCGATCAGCACCTTAAGCTCAAGGAGATAAGGATCCGGGCCACCTCCGAAATGGCAGAGCGATTGGAAAACCTGGAGCAAATGGGCTTGGAAAAGGAGTTGACCGAATTCCGAAACGCTTTCACTTTTTGACGGTCCCTCCCGCCAGAGCTTTTTGATGCCGGCACCTGAAAGTTTTTTTATCGCCCCGGCGACGATCCCTGTCCTGGGTTTTTTTTATTGTTGTTATCAAAGGGTTGAAGCTTGATCGTTAAAAAGATCTAAAAAAGGAGCGTAGGTAAAAATATGGCTTGATATTTGTCCGTTAAAAGGGTGAAAAGATCCCGCGATCCAACTTAGAAGGTGAAACCCGGTGAGCTTTTTGTTCGTCTTAAAGAAGGAAAGATCGAACAAGCAATAAAAAAGAGGAGAAACGAAAAAGGATCAGGATGACATTGAAAGGAGAGATCGGTGCAGAAGACATTCATTAAACAACACGAAAGGAGGATAAGGATATGACCAAAGTAGAATTCAGCCATAGAGTCGCAGGACTACAGGATACGCTCCAATACTTCGCCCGCAAGTTCACCAAGAACGAAGAAGATGCGAACGACCTCCTTCAGGAGACCTTTTACAAGGCCCTGAAGTACCGCGACAAGTTCGCCGAGCGGACGAATCTGAAGGCTTGGTTGTACACGATCATGCGGAATACGTTCATCAACAATTACCGCAAGGCCATGCGGGCCAATACGATCATCGACGATACGAAGGAGCTGTATTATATCAACATACCCCAGCAAACAGGCTATGTTGCGCCCGATTCGGAGTATGCCGAGAAAGAATTACTCAATGCGATCAGTGAGCTCGATGAAGCGTACAGGTTGCCTTTTGAGATGCATTTCAAAGGCTATAAGTACAAGGAGATCGCCGAAGAGCTCGAGCTTCCGATCGGGACGGTGAAGAGCCGGATCTTTTTGGCTCGCCGAAAGCTGGCCAAAATGATCAAAAGCGGAGAAGAGAAGGAAGAGGCTTGAGCGATCGCTTTCTTTTCTCCTTCCCGGCGTGATGGAATAAAAATATTCCCCTGTTCATGTCCGAAAGAGGGAAGCGCTTTTCCTGAAAGTGTCTTCCCTCTTTTTCTATATCTTTGCCGGGAAGACCCCAAAATCTTACCCGATGAGAAATGCTCTGTTCGTGTTCAGTGTCCCGGCCCTGCTTTTATTGAATGCATGTGGTGGCAATAATGATGAAGAAAAGAAGGGATCGGACGATGAAGCGGAAAAACCGAAAAAGATCGCCGGGATGAAGATGTTCCATCTGGGCGAACACGGGCTTCCGCTGAAAATGATGGTGCCCGAGAAGAACGTGAAAAAGCAGATCCCTCCTCCTTCCGTCCGTTACAACCGGGATACCAAAAAAATGAGGATCCGGGTAGGGGACCGTTTCCGGATCTCTATCCAGCGTACTGAACCCCGGAACATAGAAAAGATCAAAAAGGACCTTCAGAACCTTCAGCAAGCTTTTGAGTTTGAGTTTTTAGAGGAAAAAGAGGACCAACTTGTTTTTAAGAAGTCCATCCCCAACAGTGATCGGGGTTTTTATCACTTTTATAAGATCAAAGAGGTTGATGGAAGGTCTTATGTGATCCGGACGAATAAGAAAGGGGAATTCAGTAAAAAACAGATGGAACGGATGCTGAAGGCATCCAATACCCTTCAAAAGGCTGCTATGCCGAATAAAAAGGGGGCTTAACACAAAAAGAGCCCCCTCCCTCAGTAGGAATAGGACAGCCCCAAACTGAAGACTTCCTTGAACTGCACCCTTGGGCCGGTCCTTTCGGGGCGCTCATCCCCATTGCTGTCCACCGGGACCTCGATGTCCTCATCATAGATCAGGTTGGTCTTCAGGGTGGTGGAAATATATTCATTGACCTTGAAGCTTAGAAGGGCATTCCCGTTCACATCCATGTTGAGTGGTTGATTGGCATAATTCGAGAACAAATGGATATCGCCCGATAACGTGATGTTTTTGGCCAGGTCCCCTTTGTAGGCGAGCTTGAAGGATCCCCCGTATTCCTGTCTGACGTGCTTCCCTTTTTCAACGCCATATGCCCCCCTTCCCGACAGGAGGTCGCTGGTCACGATCGTGGATTTTCCGCTTACGGGTGACAGGGTTACAGTAAGGCCCTTTGCGGGTTGATAGCCAATGCCCAGGGACAACTCTATATAGGCTGGAGAGAAGGGTCCGGAAAGTTTAACGGAATCCGCGAGGGGAAACTCGTAACCGGGGGCGAATTGGGTACGAAATGACAGTCCGCCCGAGTATGAGAAGTTGCTGTCGATGGCGCGTTCGATCGAGGAGGTCAGGGCTGCTCGGTCATCGCTCTTTTCGACCCCTTTTCCTTTCCTTCGGATGCCCCCGTAATTCAGGTCCAGCTCGTTCTCCCATAAATAGCCCGGTGCTTTGTGCCTGGCTTGCACGTTAACGATCCCGGTAGCCGTTATGCTGCTCTCCCCTCCGCCTGTCCAGTTCGTGAGTGATATTTGGCTAAAGGTAAGGGTGTTGACCCCATTGATCGTCCAGCTGGAAGCGGCAACTCCACGATCCGTGGTGTCGCTCTGTTGTCCAGTGGCCTCAATGGTCAGCCAAAAAAAAAGAAGGATCGTTCCTATGAGGGGATAAATGGATGAGATAAAGATGCTTTTTGGCTGGGGCTTTGCGATCCCTTCAGCACACTTTCTATCCTTCGCTTTCTCCCGAAGGTTCGGGTGCTTTCAGATAGACCTGGGAAAGGTCATAATAGTTCATGGGATTGGAGAAGAGTCGCTGAACATAAGCTTGGGTGAGCCTGTAGTTTTGTTCGTACCAAAGGATGATGAAAGGTGGGTCCTTCATGAGGGCCTTTTCGGCCTTCATAAAATAATCGTTGCTCTTTTCCTTGGATGTGGCCCTTGTCCCTTTAACGTATAGGCTATCGAATTCATCGTTCTCATAGCGAGTGGTGTTCGGCCAGGAGGGTCTGTCGGTGGAATCGGGCACGTTCTCTCCATAGGCCAGCCATAAGAAATTCTGGGGACTCGGGTAATCCGCTATCCATGCATTCCTAAAGATATCACCATTGGCGAATTTTTGGTCCCGGATCTTTTGCGAAAAGGGGACCACCTCGATATCTACGTTGATATTAAGAACCTTTTTGAGCTGTTTCTGGATCTCAAAGGCCACCCTTGTGTTCTCGGTCCCACCGCTGTTGACCTCGATCTTTATGGATGGAAAGCCCTCTCCTTTGGGATATCCGGCTTTCTTAAGATGTTCTTTGGCTTTCTCGGGTTTGTAGGAATACCCATTGATCTGCGAAATGTCATAGTCATCGAAGGAGGGCGGGGTGATACCATGCACGCCAGGTCCATAAGCTTCCCCCATCAGTGTGATCTCTACGAGCTTTTCCCGGTCGATCGCATAAGAGATGGCTTTTCTTACGTGGATGTTCTTGAAAATGGGTCGGGTCATGTTGAATTCGTAGAACTGGGTGCTCATTTGTGGGGTCCGGCCCAGAATATATTTGGGGGGATTCCCGGCGAAATCCTTGATGTCTTCCTCCACCACCTCTTTGGTCTTTTCGGCGGGGAGGCCGTAGACGTAATCCAGTTTGTCGTCCTGGAACAATTTGAGTTGTTCGACCTTGGAGTTGATGAAATGGAAGCGGATCGTATCCAGATAGGGAAGTTGATTGCCCAGGGAATCCTTTCTGTGGTACTCTTTGTATCGTTCCAGGATCAGTTCGTCGCCCTTGGTCGATCGGGAATCCCTGTTGGATAAAAGAAAGGGTCCGGTACCGATCCTGGTCTCCTGACCGTATTTCTCCAGGGCTTCTTTGGGTAGGATCGAGGTACGGGTGTCCGCCAGGGTGTACAGGAGGGCTGAGCTGGGGCGGTTTAAGTGCAGGGAGAATTCGTGATCGTTCTTGATGCTCAGTCCCTCAAGCTGGTCCGCTTCCCCCCTGAAGTAGGCTTTGGCGCCTTTGACCAGTTCGAGGAGCATGCCCCGGAAGGATCTTGATTCGCTGGTCCTGGTGAAGAGCCTTTCAAAGGTGGCTTTGACGTCGGCTGTTGTAAGCTTGCGGGCCTTTTCGTTCTTAAAACAGGGGTCCTGATGAAATTTTACATCCCTTTTCAGATCGAAATGATACACATGGCCATTATCACTGATCTCATACGAACGGACGAGCAGGGGCTTGACCCGGGTGATATCCCTCGGGTCGAATTTGAACAAGCTTTCATAGACCTGACTGGCCACGTGGCCCGAAGGCACATCAATAATGTTCTGGGGGAAGAGGGTCTGGTATTTTTCGGTCTCACAAAGATCGAGGGTTCCTCCATAGACCGCGTCACCCTTGGCCTCTCTTTCTTTCGGTTCATTACAGCCAAAGAAGGCAAGGACGATGATCAAAGGGATAAGGGAACGGACCCCATCCCTTATGGGACCGATATGAAAACGACGATAGGACAATACCTATTTTCTTTTCCAGCGTGCAAGATTATTGTTTATTCTCGGAAAATCCAAAAGAATTTGGACCCATTCAGCTACCCCGGACCGGTCAATTTTGCCTTTAAGTCGCTATAAAACGGACTTGTGCAATTCTTACTTTTACCATAAGAAAGGTCTTGGAAAACGGCTTGATCGAAAGAATGGAGCGATATTTTTGAATTATTTGAAATTCGTGTTATAATTGCATGCGTCAAATCCTAAATGGAAACATGATAACTGTGGCGAGGTCAAGTATCCTTTTCCTGCTCCTTTTGTTGGTCGGCATGAATCTCGAGGGGCATGCGGGTGTTATCGCCCTTGAGGGGAATTACCAGGGCAAGAACCTTTATGTCCAGAATCCCTTTGCCAGTGCGGGCGTTGGCTTTTGTGTTACCGAGGTAACGGTCAACGGGGATGTGACCACCGACGAGATCAACTCCAGTGCCTTTGAGATCGATCTTTCCATTCACGACCTCGATATTGGCGACCCCATTGTGGTAAAGGTCAAACACAAGGACGATTGCAAACCCAAGGTCCTCAATGCTGAAGTGCTCAAGCCGAAGAGCACCTATGAACTGGTCAAGATCGATATCAACAGGGAGGACAGCCTCCTGAACTGGACGACAAAGGGTGAGACCGGTCAATTGCCCTTTATCGTCGAGCAATATCGGTGGAACAAATGGGTCCGGGTCGGTGAAGTGCCCGGGAAGGGTTCGCCCGAAGAACACGCTTACTCCTATAAAATAACCCCGCATGCCGGGGAGAACCGTTTCCGGGTGAAACAGTGTGATTACAGTGGGAAATGCCGCCCATCGAAAGCCGCGACCTTCCACAATACCTCAGGAAAAGAGGTCGACTTTAGTCCCAAGAAAGTCAATGATAAGATCATATTCACCCAGGAGACCATGTTCGAGATCTACAACGAGTACGCCAATATCGTAAAGAAGGGATACGCCAAAGAGGTCAATGTGGAGAACCTCGAGGGGGGCACTTATTACATCAATTACGGCAACAAATCGGAAAGTTTTGTCAAAAAGTAGGCTATCTGTATCCGATCGCCGCTTTCAGCAGGATGCCTACTCTGGTCCAAAAGCCCCCAATGAGCGGGCTTTTTTTATTTTCATATGATCAAGCGGATCGAACATCTCGGCGTTGCGGTTTCTGATATAGCACGTTCCGAGCACCTTTTTACTGCTTTGCTGGGCCGGCCCCCTTATAAAAAGGAGACGGTCAAAGGGGAAGGCGTTCTTACATCCTTTTATGGGGTCGGGGAGAGCAAGATCGAACTCGTTTCCTCCGATGATCCTGAAAGTCCCATTGGTCGATTCCTCGAAAAAAAAGGTGAGGGCCTTCATCATGTGGCACTTTATACGGATGATATCGATGGAGAATTGAAACGATTAAGAGAAGAGGGTTTCGAGGTTATCGGTGAGCCGCATGAAGGGGCGGATGGTAAGCGGGTCTGTTTCCTTCATCCAAAGACCACCAATGGGGTCCTCTTTGAACTGTGTGAGGACCGGGACTGATCCATGGCAATTTCCCGCATTTTTCTGTTTGCGCGGTTTTTTCTCTTTCTTTTGATCGTACAGGGCTTCCCGGTTTCGGGCAAGGCCCAGATCCTGACCGCCGAATATCGCCCCATTCTGCCCGACGGGCCCCGTTTTCGTGCAAAGTTTATGAGGGAGAACGGCATCAAAAGGATCATTGGACGGATATCCACCAAGCAGAAAATGGACCGGATCCGGTCGGCTGACCGTGAACGCATCCACAAATTCGACCGCAAAGGGAGGATCAGGCGTGTGCTGACGGTCAGAGGGTCGGATGATCGTGGAAAAAAGGATACGGGTACCATTGTCTACCGCTACAATGAACGGGGTTATCTCGTGACGATCCGGAAGAACGATGAGAAAGGTGTTTATGAACGGGTCTTTGCGTGGGATAGTTTGGGAAGACCGACCAAAAAGGTCTATCGGCGGGTTGGCAGAGATGGCTCTCTTCCCCGGGACAAGCGTTTGACCATATCGAGCGAGCATTACGAATACAGGAGGATCCAGGCCGGAGTGTTGGAGCGGAGCTATTACAACAATGTGGACCGCCTTTACAAGGAACGGCTGATACACCGGGATTCAAATGAATATGTGACCCGTTTGCGGGACCGGTGGGTGATCGGAAACCGGCGATCCCTCACGCGTTTTGAATACACCAATAAAGGATGGCTCGCTGCGAAAGTGACCGATCGGAACGTATCCGATACGAACCGGACGAGATTGCGTTTTCGCTACGACGAGATCGGCAATATCACGCGCTACGATCGCTACGAAAGGGGTGTTCACGTCAAACGGGTCGAATACGTATACAAGGGGGATTCCATGTTGTTGAAGGCCCGGATCAAAAAGGATGTGGCCTCCGGGACCCTGACGATCGTCAACTACAGCTACGTGTTTTACTGATCCTCTTCTCCCTTGAATACCACGGCTTCCTCCACTACGGTCACCTTGGTGCTGTCCTCCAGCTTTCTTGCGACCACGTCGTAAGGCGCTGTTATTACGGGTACACCGGCATCGATGCCGTCCCTGATCCGGATGAAGCGTTCATCCTGGATGCCTGTCCGGACGTTCCTGCGCCAGGCCCGTCCATTCTTGTGGACGAAGACGCATTCCCGGGGATCACTTATTTGTTCGGTCTTTTCATCCGTGCTGTCTCGGCGGGTCGTTACCGCCCGTATGGGGACGGATACCGTGTTTTTGACCGTCTGGGTCTGGATGTCGACGGTGGCCGACATGCCCGGGCGGAAAGGCGGGTTCGGGATCCCTTCTTTTTGGCCCAATTGTTTGTATGAGGAGTGAAGGATCCGGATCTTGACCGGAAAATTGGTGACCTGGTCCATGTTTTGTCCTGAGGAAGTCGCCGCATTGGCGATCTCGGTGACCGTTCCCTGGAATTTTTCCCCTCTGTAAGCGTCGACCTCGATGATCGCCGTATCGTCCAGGGAAACCCGCACGATATCGTTCTCGTTTACCTCTACATCCACCTCCATGGAAGTCAGGTCCGATACGCGCATCATTTCCGTTCCGGCCATTTGTGCCGTTCCGACGACCCGTTCACCTTTCTCTACCTGAAGCCTGGTGATGGTCCCGGAAAGTGGTGCGAAAATGCTCGTCTTTTCCAGGTTGTCCCGGGCTTCTTTGACCGACGCCTCAGCGCTTTGCACGGAAAATCGTGCGCCCCGGACGGTCTCTTTGGCTGCTTCTACATCCGCTTTGGCAGACTCGTAATCGGATTTGACCTTTTGGAATTCAGCTTCGGAAATGGCGTCTTCTTCGTAGAGTTTTTTGTTTCGCTCATAAACCGACTTTGCATTCCCGAATCTTGCCCTGGCCCTTTTCAGTTGAGCTTTTGAGTTGGCAAGGCTGGCCTTGGCGTTATTCAGGGAGGCCTCGGCTTGGTTAAGCGCTGATTCATAAACATCAGGGCGAATCCTGGCCAAGAGGTCCCCCTCCTCTACGCGGTCCCCCTCTTTTATCGGCAATTCGACGATCTCACCCGAGACATCCGGGCTGATCTTGACATCGGTTTCCGGCTGGATCTTTCCGTTGGCGGTGACCAACTCTGTGATGGTCCGCTTTTTGGCCTTTTTCGTGACCACTTGATATTCTGTTTTTCCTGCTCCGAGCCAACCGGCCGAGCGTCCAATGAGGACGATCAGGAGAAGCCCACCAAGGGTGATCAGAAGGTATTTCAAGAACTTGTTCATCTTTCTTCGCTTCATTTCGTGGGGTCAAAGTAACGGAATTTGCATTCATTATGCTCAGGAATCCCTGGGATACTCTGCTCTCTTATTATTTCTCCGCGCACAGAGGTGGTGTCAAGGAGTGGGACCGGGAAAAGTTCAAAAGAATGGTCCTGGGTCTTCCGGGAATGCGGGAATTTGCCTCGATCGATGATATCCCCACCAAGCTCGATCGGATCCTCGGGCTGGATATTTTTCTGAAAAAGCCGTTGGGTCAGGACCTTGATCTTCTATATGTGAAAGGCTCACTGGAGGGTCCTGAGCAGCGGGGAAAGATCGAGGTCGGTTCATATCAAGAATTCCCATCTGACCGTGAGGTATACGCTCAGGAATCCCACCAGGCCTCCGGTATATACTTCAGCAGGCCGATGAGCGCCCAGGGACAGACGGGCTGTTCCCAATAGTCCCGCCAGAAGAAGTATCGAGCTAAAAAGGGGGATGTCGGAAAAGCCGTGTAACCCAAACAATGCCGTAATAGCACCTAAGACCCCGCAAATACCGACCATATGGACGCTTATCTTGAAGCGCGTATTGATGAGGAGAGAGAGGACCATGGCTATCATGCATCCAAAGAACATAGAAAAAAATATGGGGTCCAGGCTGGTCTTTCTCAGGAAGAAATAGGTGAAGCCGTAGTAGAGGAAGGATAGCAGTACCGGCAAAAAGCGTTCACTGCGTTCGCGCATATCGATCGTGGAGATCACTTTTTGGTTCTTGAGGAGCAGGATCGTGATCAGGGGGAGGAGGAAGGTGTTGATCACAACAATGGAAAAAGCCGGCTGAAAGATCTCCCAATTGGTAAAGATAAGGAGATAGGGATCCCTTTTGGCCGCGAGGAGAAGGGTGATGGCCGGCATGACCATCGGGTTGAAAAGATAGGAAATGGCAGCGGCTATTCGATGGGGCATGATCATAGCTCCTTTCTGAGCCTGGCTACCGGGATCTTCATTTGTTCCCTGTACTTGGCGACCGTCCGACGGGCGATATTGTAACCCTCCTCTCGTAGGATATCGGCAAGTTTTTGGTCGGTAAGGGGTTTGCTCTTATCCTCATTCTGGAT
This sequence comes from uncultured Weeksellaceae bacterium, assembly GCA_964453635.1. Lineage (GTDB taxonomy): Bacteria > Bacteroidota > Bacteroidia > Flavobacteriales_D > CAYVSK01 > CAYVSK01. The sequence continues at coordinate 21,650 of CAYVSK010000037.1, forward strand.
CCAGTCCCAGAGGATCTTTTTAACTTTCCGGGATGACACTTCATCGCCACTTTCGGTGGTAATGGCCTCCGAAAAGAAGCTTTTGAGGGAAAAGGTCCCGTAAGGGGTTTGAACATACTTGCTGTTCACCACCCGCGAGATGGTGGAGATATCGAGCCCGACGGATTCCGCTATATCCTTGAGGATCATTGGTTTAAGCTTCCCTTCGTCACCGGTCTGGAAGTAGTCCCGTTGATATTCCATGATGGCCCGCATGGTCAACATGAGCGTTTGCTGGCGTTGCCTGATGGCGTCGATGAACCACTTGGCCGAATCGAGCTTTTGTTTGACAAAGGTGAAGGCCTCCTTTTGCTGGGGGTCGTTCTTTTTGGCCGCATACTCCTCGAGCATTCGCGAATAGGCAGGACTTACCCTGAGGTCCGGGGCATTGCTGTTGTTCAGGGTCAGGTCAAGTTCTCCGTTCTGGAGGGTGATGATAAAATCGGGGGTCACGGTCTGGGTGGTGTGGGTGGTTTCCCGCTGGGAATCACCGGGTTTGGGGTCGAGCCGGGTGATCTCGTCCAGGGCGGCTTTGAATTGCTCATCCGAGATCTGGAGCTTTTTTTGGATCTGCCCGTAATGTTTCTTGGTGAAGGCCTCGAAGTGGTCCTCAAGGATCTTTTCGGCGATCTGTCGGTCCTCCCGGCCGTCCATTGCTTTTCGGCGGATCTGTAAGAGGAGGCATTCCCGCAGGTCCCTTGCCCCGACACCAGCAGGGTCCAGGGTCTTGACCTCTTCCAGTACCTTTTCCACGGTGTCTTCAGTGGTCTCAATGTTGTTGGAGAAGGCGATATCGTCTACGATATCCTCGGTGTTGCGGGTCAAATAGCCGGCATTGTCCAAACTGCCAACGATGTGACGCGCGACCATCATTTCGTGATCGCTCAGGGGTTTGAGCTGAAGCTGAGCGATCAAGTGCTCGTGAAAGCTCCGGTCATTGGTGACCGGCACTTCCCGCTCATCTTCATCTTCCCCTTTGGTCTGTGGGATCGCCTGAAGATCCGTGAGATCGTCATCCTCCATGTATTCGGTCAGATCGAGGTCCTCCTGGTCCTCGCCTCCTTCCTCTTCACTTTCCCCGTACGCATCCTCATCCGTTTCAGATCCATCCTCCTCATCGCTGCTCTCCTCGAGGGCCGGGTTCTCCTCTATTTCCTCCTTGATCCGTTGTTCCAGCTCCGCAGTAGGGACCTGCAGGAGCTTCATGAGCTGGATTTGCTGTGGCGAAAGCTTTTGGAGAAGCTTTTGTTGGATGTTTTGTTTCAACAAGGGAATATGCTAAATCGGTCCTATGGCTTTAGATCCCGGATCGCCACCGGTTCCTCTCAAAATTCCTCGGGGTCTTATTCAGGATCTTCCGGTAAACAATGCCTTGCGTCCTCCGCCTCTTCTCTGGGTCCTCTGCGTGACCCCTTTAACAACGCGCCTAAAATTCCGCATTAAGTGGTGTTCTGGGAAACGGGAGGACGTCCCGAATGTTGTGCATACCCGTGGCGAACATAACGAGGCGCTCGAAACCGAGGCCGAAGCCGCTGTGGGGAACGGTGCCAAAGCGACGGGTGTCCAGATACCACCAGAGCACCCCGGCATCCACGCCCATTTCCCGGATCCGTTGCATCAATACATCGTAACGTTCCTCTCGCTGGGATCCACCGATGATCTCACCGATGCCCGGGAATAACACATCCAGGGCCCCGACGGTTTTTCCGTCATCGTTCACCCGCATGTAAAACGCTTTGAAATCCCTGGGGTAGTCGCTGATGATCACTGGTTTGCCGAAGTGTTTCTCCACGAGGTGCCGTTCGTGTTCGGACTGAAGGTCCTTTCCCCATGCCACATCGTATTCGAACTTGCCCTTTTTATAGGGCTTGGACTTCCGGAGGATATCCACAGCCTCGGTATAGCTGATCCTTTCAAAAATGCTCTGTGTGATGAGTTCGAGCCGTTCTGTCAGGTCGTGGGTTTTGCGTTCCTCCTTCTTTTTCTGCTTTTCGGTCTCCTGTTCCCGTTCGCGGAGAAATTCGAGATCGTCCGGGTAATGCTCGAGGATGAAGTTCAACACGAAACGAAGGAGGTCCTCCGCTACGTCCATATTCTCTTGGTTATCAGCAAAAGCGATCTCGGGTTCGACCATCCAGAATTCAGCGGCGTGGCGCCATGTGTTGGAGTTCTCGGCCCGGAATGTGGGGCCGAAGGTGTAAACTTTGCCCAGTCCGAGCGCCCCCAGTTCGGCCTCCAATTGTCCGGAAACCGTCAGGTTGGTGGGGCGGCCGAAGAGTTCGCGGGAAAAATCGACGCCCCCTGACGCATCGCGGGGAGGGTCGTTGATATCAAGGGAGGTCACCGAGAACATTTCGCCCGCTCCCTCGGCATCGGAAGCCGTTATCACCGGGGTATGGAGATTGTAGTAACCGTGCTCGTGGAAATACTTGTGGATGGCATAGGCCAGGCCGTGACGGATCCGGAAGACTGCCCCGAAAGTGCGGGTACGGGATCGTAAATGGGCATTTTCCCGGAGGAATTCGAGGGAGTGTTTCTTGGGTTGAATCGGATATTCATCCGGATCGGAGCCCCCCAGGACCGTGATCGAATCCGCGTGCACCTCTACGTTCTGTTCGGTTCCCCGGGATTCAACGAGCGATCCCTCTATGGCCAGGGCCGCACCGACGGTCACCTGCCGGAGGGTCTCCTCCTCGTGTTCCTCGGCAGCAGCAACTACCTGGAGGTCGTGGATCGTGGAGCCATCGTTCAGGTTGATGAAACTGACGGTCTTGCTGCCCCGTCTGTTCCGGACCCAACCTTTGACCAGTACGCGCGAACCGACTTCGCCATTCTCGAGGAGCCTTGCTATTTCCGTTCTTTTCATGGTCCTTTCGTTCGGGCTTTTGGTGCCCTATCCCGTATTCTGATCGTTTTCGCCTGTCCGGACCACAAAGAAAAGGGAAATGGGCTTATTGGGCAAGTCAGCGATCCCCTACCTTATATGGACAGAAGCCCGTGACCATGGAAAAGGACCATGGATGAGCGAAAGGACCGGACCGACCCGCTCATTTTCCATGCTCCCCCAAAATGGTCAGTACCGTGTCCATCTTTTCATTGGGAATCGGTTTGTCGAGGTGGTAATGGGCGATCCGCCAGGTGCCATCCACCTTTGTTAGGACCCCAGAGCCCCGGCAGATACCCATCCAGGTGGAGAGGCGTTCCTCGAACCAAGCCGTCCGGCCGTTGGAACTGAAATAGATACGGCGTTCCTTTGGCTCGAAGGTCCAAGC
>CAYVSK010000038.1:0-356 GCA_964453635.1 uncultured Weeksellaceae bacterium
AGATTCTCTATAGGCTTCATAATGAGATAAATGAGTCGGTTCCACCGATGGATCAAAAGCGGACTTTCGGTCAGGTTCGAAGCAATTCCGGGAGCATCTGATACCCCTTCATACCCCGGTGGAATCACCCCATTCGCCCATTATTTTACCTTTTGAACGGTATACCCTTTTTCCCGGAACAATTCGATCACTCCCGCCTTACCGGGAAGGTGAGCAGCACCGATGGCAATGAACACACTTTCTTCTTGAATGTATCTTTCGGCTCGATCGGCCATTCGATGGTTTCGTTCATCCAGGAAAACGGAAGAATTGCTCAACGTGCCTGGGTAAGCATCCCATCCTCCATTACCAATTGG
>CAYVSK010000038.1:366-812 GCA_964453635.1 uncultured Weeksellaceae bacterium
TTCTCGGTGGGTTGATCCTCTCTGGTCATTTCAAGCATTTTTTTCAGGTTACCATTCACATAATGCCTGACCAGCGAAGAGGTCGTGCTTCCCCCCGCTTTCTTGTACTTATTGACCGCTTCCACCAAATAGTTCGCCTGTTTTTTATAGGGGATCGATCCAAAGGTTCCGACCTGTTCCTCCAGGGTTTCCAGACCAATGACCCGTTTCCCGGATGCTTTGGCCTTCCGATGAAAGTACAGGTCCACAGCGACACTACTATCTTTTCCAAGACTGGCCTGTTGTAGCATGGTCGCTACATACATGGGCTGGACCTTATTGAACATAGCCAGGGATCGACCCATAGAATCGCGAAAAACCCGGTTCACCATATCATAGTCCTCACCCAGGAGCCCCTTGAGCGTATAGCTGCTGTCCATGACCAATTTGTTCATCAGATCACACCC
>CAYVSK010000038.1:822-4972 GCA_964453635.1 uncultured Weeksellaceae bacterium
TCCTTAAAGACTTCCATGGTCTCATCCTGGAACTGAAATGCACGCTCATCGGTCGTATGCATAGTCCCGTAAAGATAGGATGGGTGATCGAGGCCATTGCCCGTTATCCGCCATAACAAGCCCTGGACCTCTTTTTTACTGCTATCGTTCAAAAAGCCGATCTTGTTAGCCCAGCCCCCGCCTACAGAAAAGCACGTAAGAATCGATCCAATGAACAGGATCCGCTTGACAGATCTGACCATGATGCTGGAAATTTGCTTCATCTTATCCTGGGTTCATTCCCCATAGCGCTGACGGAAGAATTGCTCAACGTTCTTGGGTAAGCATCCCATCCTCCATTACCAATTGGCGATCGGACATTTTGGCCAGCTCTTCGTTGTGGGTGGCAATAACAAAGGTCTGCCCCAGTTTTTCCCGCAACTCGAAGAACAAACGGTGAAGGTCCCGCGAATTCTTGGAATCGAGATTGCCTGACGGTTCATCGGCAAGGACCACATGCGGATCGTTCATCAGTGCACGGGCCACGGCGACCCGCTGCTGCTCACCACCGGATAACTGAGCGGGTTTGTGATCCGAGCGGGCTTCGATACCAAGGATCCCAAGCAATTCGTGGCCCCTCGATTCGGCTTCTTCTGCTTCTTTGCCGCCAATAAAGGCCGGAATGCAGATGTTCTCCAGGGCCGTGAACTCGGGTAGAAGATGATGGAACTGAAAAACGAATCCCAGATGCCGGTTCCGGAAAGCCGCCAGGGCCTTATTCCCGAGCGACCCTACATCCGTATCAGCGATCTTTATCCATCCCTGAACCGGCTCCTCGAGCGTACCAAGGATCTGGAGCAAAGTTGTCTTACCGGCACCAGAAGCGCCCACGATCGAGACCACCTCGCCCTTCTCTACAGCAAGATCGACCCCACGGAGAACCTCGAGGTCCCCGTACTTGTGATGAATGTCCTTCGCCGTTATCATTGAATGCCCCGGGCCTTCCCCCCGGTCCAAAGGCAAAAGTAGGAATTTTGGGTTTTGAATTCAGCCGAAGAAGATCTATCTTAGCCTACCTATTTCCGATCGCTTTCCAATAAAGAAACGCCAAAAATGAACCTACACGAATATCAGGCAAAGAACATCCTGAAAGACAACGGGGTGCCGATCCAGGACGGAAGGGTGGCTGAAACCCCGGAAGAAGCAGTGGAGGCTGCGAAGCAGCTACAGGCGGACACCGGAACGGGAATGTGGGTGATCAAGGCCCAGATCCATGCCGGGGGCCGCGGAAAAGGAGGTGGTGTCAAGCTGGCCAAGACGCTGGACGAGGTTCAGGAAAAAGCGGGTGAGATCCTTGGGAAAAACCTGGTAACACCACAGACCGGCAAAGAAGGGAAGCTTGTCAACAAGATCATGGTCGCCGAGGATGCCTATTATCCGGGAGACCACGAGACTAGCGAGATCTATATGTCGGTCCTCCTCGACCGGGACAGTGGTCATCACGTGATCATGTATTCCCCCGAAGGTGGTGTGGACATCGAAGCTGTGGCGGAGGAAACACCACACCTGATCTTCAGGGAAGCGATCGATCCGCGGGTCGGGATCCAACCCTTCCAGTGCCGACGGATCGCTTTTAACCTGGAACTAACGGACCAGGCCTTCAAGGACATGATCAAATTCGCCACGGCCCTTTACAAGACTTACCTGAACGTTGATGCCAACCTGATCGAGATCAACCCCGTGCTCAAGACCTCGGACAACAGGATCACAGCGGTGGATGCCAAGGTATCCCTGGAAGACGATGCCCTCTTTCGCCACAAAGACCTCGCCGAGATGCGGGACAAGAGCGAAGAGGACCCCACGGAACTGGAAGCCTCTGAAGCGGGGCTCAACTACATCACCCTCGATGGGAACGTTGGTTGCATGGTCAACGGTGCCGGCCTGGCCATGGCGACCATGCACATGATCAAACTCTCCGGTGGCGAACCGGCCAACTTTCTCGATGTCGGCGGAACGGCCAATGCCGAACGGGTGGAAAAAGGCTTTCGGATCATCCTCAAAGACCCGAACGTCCAGGCCATCCTGGTCAATATCTTCGGAGGGATCGTGCGCTGCGACCGGGTTGCCCAGGGCGTCGTCGATGCCTACAAGAATATCGGCGAGATCCCGGTACCCATCATCGTCCGCCTGCAAGGCACCAATGCAGAGGAAGCCAAGAAACTGATCGAGGATTCCGGCCTGAAGGTCGATTCCGCCGTACTCCTCGAAGAAGCCGCCCAGAAGGTGAAAGGGGTCTTTGAGCAGGGTTGAACATTGTTCAACCCGTACACGTGAAAGAGATCAAAGGATTCTATATATGAACAAGATCCTGGTCGCCAACCGTGGGGAAATTGCCCTCCGCATCATGCGGACCCTGAAAGACATGGGGATCGAAACGGTCGCTGTTTTCTCCGAGGCGGACCGAAATGCACCTTTCGTGCATTACGCGGACGAGGCCATCTGCTTGGGGCCAGCACCCTCGGGAGAATCCTATTTAAAAGGGGACAAGGTCATCGAGGTCGCAAAGGACCTCGGCGTTGACGGGATCCATCCGGGATACGGCTTCCTCTCTGAGAATGCCGATTTTGCCAGAAAAGCCACGGAAGCGGGCGTAACATTTATCGGGCCACCACCCGGGTCCATTGAGACCATGGGAGACAAACTTTCTGCCAAAGCGGCGGTGAAAGCTTACGATACCCCCTTGGTACCGGGTACCGATGAAGCTGTATCCGATATTGAAGAAGCCAAGAACATCGCTGAGGAGATCGGTTTCCCCATCCTGATCAAAGCCTCGGCCGGAGGTGGCGGAAAAGGAATGCGGGTCGTGGATGACCGGGCATCCTTTGAGGACCAAATGGAAAGAGCAGTAAGTGAAGCCAAGTCCTCATTCGGCGATGGGTCGGTCTTCATCGAACGCTATGTACGCTCTCCCCGGCATATCGAAATCCAGGTGCTCGGCGATGAGAAAGGGAATTACGTCCACCTCTTCGAACGGGAATGCTCCATCCAACGGCGCCACCAAAAGGTCATCGAGGAAGCTCCTTCGCCGAAGGTGGCCCCGGAACTCCGCGAAAAAATGGGCCAGGCAGCCATCGACGTGGCCCGGGCTTGTGGTTACGTGGGAGCGGGAACGGTGGAATTCCTGGTCGATGAACACATGAATTTCTACTTCCTCGAAATGAACACGCGCCTACAGGTGGAACATCCCGTAACTGAGATGATCACCGGAAAAGACCTCGTGCGCGAGCAGATCCATATTGCCCGTGGAGAAACCCTGAGCTTTAGCCAAGAGAATCTCGATATCCATGGCCATGCCATCGAAACCCGGGTCTATGCAGAGGATCCGGCAAATGAATTCCTTCCGGATATTGGCCATTTGCTCTTCTACGAAGCCCCAAAAGGCCCGGGTGTCCGGGTCGATGATGGCTACGAGGAAGGCATGGAGATCCCCATCCATTACGACCCCATGATCGCCAAGCTCATCACTTATGGTGAGAACCGGGAAGAAGCGATCAACAGGAACCGCCGGGCCATCCAGGATTACAACATCGGCGGGGTCAGCACGACCCTTTCCTTTTGCCGTACAGTGCTCCAACACGAATCCTTTCGGTCAGGAACTTACGACACCCACTTTGTGAAGGAGCATTTCGATCCGACGACCCTTGACGAAAAGGAGAACGATGCCGCAGAGATCGCTTCTCTGGTCGCTGCGAAGCTCTTCCAGGAAAAAGAACAGACCCGGATGATCGACCGGAACCGGAACGGGCGATCGCGCTGGAAAATGCGCAGAGAAGGCTAAGCCCGTCTTTGGTGGAAGCTCGCTATCCCTTTAGGACCCGCCGTTTCAATACCGGCCTGTCGTTGAAGATGTAGCGATTCGCCAGAAATATGCCCACCAACACATTGATGGCGGAGGAAACGAAAATGATCACCATCAATACGATCTGGTATTTGATGGCGATCATGGGTTCACTACCTCCAAGGATCTGACCGGTCATCATACCGGGCAGAGAAATGATCCCTACCGTGGCCATCGTTCCGATCGCGGGATTGAATGCCCGTTGCAGGGCTTCCCGCATAAAAGGGCGCAAGGCTTCGTTCCTGGTGGCCCCGTTGCCCAGAGCAAAACGAT
>CAYVSK010000038.1:4982-21538 GCA_964453635.1 uncultured Weeksellaceae bacterium
ATACAGGGTCCGCTCCCGCTCCAGCTTGTGATAATAAACCTCAAGACCGATGATGCTGCTCCGCATGGAATTCCCGATCAACATACCGGTTATGGGGATGAAATAGCGGGCATGAAAAGGCGTATCGAGGCTCAGAACGATTCCGAAGGCATACAGGTCCACAACGATCACACTGATCAGAAGGCCGAACAAGATCGGCACCAATATAAAGGGACGCAAAACGAGCCCGGCCCGAGAAACGGTCGTGAATCCCCCAACCCCGATCATAATGACCACCCAGAGACAATTGAGCCAGATGCGGTCAAGATCGAAAATAAAGCCCAGGTATACCCCCACCAGGACCAATTGTAAGGCCATTCGCCCCAGAGCGACTAAGGTCCCGCGGACCTGACCCGTCCCATAATGCCAGAAAGCCCATAAAGGAATCGCCATTAAAAGAAAGATCAGGCTCAAGCGATCCCAGGGGATGTTGACCAATTCCTTCATTCCTCTGAAGCTTTGACCCCACCCACAGGCTTTCCAAGTTCAATGACCCGGTCAGAAGCATCGGTCCAGGCGGACCGATGAACGGAAGCAATGACCGTCTTGCCCGGGTCCCTCAGAAAGTGATCAATGACCCGTTCCTGGTTGGTTTCATCAAGCGCGGAAACCGGTTCGTCAAGGATATAAAGATCCCGCTTTAAAAGCCCGATCGAGGCGAGTATTAAACGCTGTTGCTCGCCGCCCGATATTTGATCGATCCCCTTGTCCAGGATCGACAGAGATAACCCCAACTCGCGTAGGACTCGCCCGATTTCGCCTTTATCCGGCAGAATACCTTGATTCCGTTTGAATTGAAAAGGGAAATGGAACAAAGCTGATGCGGACCCGACCTTCAGGTCCAATTTTTGTGGAAGCCAAGCGACGCGTTCACGCAAAAACCTATTCCTTCCATCCGTTACCGGAGATCCGTCCATTTGAACAGACCCCTCATCGGGCTCCTCGAACCCCATGAGCATATTGAGGACCGTGCTCTTCCCTGTCCCGGAATCGCCCACAAGCGCGATCTTTTCCCCGCTCTGGACGGAAATATCCAAACCCGAGAACAAAAGCTCCCCGTTTAAATTGCGCGCAAGATCCTTCGCCTGGATAATGGGTTCCTTCTGCATGATCGTATTGCCTGGACCGGCGATCTGCTCACAGACCACGCTTTTTCCGCTCCCTGCAAAATGGCCAGAAATTCGACCAAGGGAGCCAAACCCGTGCCCGCAAAGCAAAATAATGAAAGAAAGCTTCGGTGCACGCCCCACCCCACATATTTTCACGTTTCGGGAAAATTCAGATTTTATTACATTTTGCCCCCTGATCCACACGGATATTCATGCAGCTTTTAAGACCTGGGCCCAAATCCCTGCTGATCCTTCACCTTTTTCTTCTTCCCCCTCTGTCCGCTCATTCTCAGGAGTCCGGGAATCCCTTCATTCAGAACTACACGCCGGCCGAGTACGAGGCTTATTTCCAGAACTGGGATACGGTCCAGGACAGCAGTGGCATCATGTACTTCGGGAACACGGAAGGGATCCTTACTTACAACGGGGATCAGTGGGATATGATCCATACCACGAACAAGACCATTGTTCGCAACCTCATCAAGGGGCCCTCTGGAAAGATCTTCGCAGGTGGAAAGAACGAGATCGGCTACATAAAACCCGATAGTACGGGGGAGCGGACTTTCGTGAACATCAGCGACAGCCTTAGGGAAGCGAACGATCTTTCTTTCGGTGATGTTTGGGAGGCCAGCCTTTTTCGCGACAAACTCTTCTTTTTCTGCAAAAAGAAAGTGCTCCAATGGGACGGGGAACAGCTCAGGACCCTGGAAACACCCGGCCCGGTCGAACAACACTGCATAAGGAACGATACCCTTTATGGTTATGTCCTGGGTCAAGGTATATACCGGATCTCGGAAAAAGGACGATTCGAACGATTGGACTCCATCCCTTCCATCGCTACCAAAGAGGTTTACGGATTCCTGCCCTGGAAAGGCGATTCCCTGTTGATCAGCACCCGCACAAATGGCCATTTCCTTTACAAGAACGGAACACTCAGCCCCTTTGAAACGGAGGACGATGAAATGCTTCGCAAAAGCGTGATCTACGACATCATGCGACTGAGCGAAGACCGGATCAGCATAGCCACGCGCCGGAACGGCGTCATCATACTTCGAAAAGACGGGTCCATTGAAGCGATCTACAACAAAGAAAGTGGCCTCCAGAACGAGAACTGTTGGGGCCAGACCCTGGATGATCAAAACAACCTTTGGGTGACCCTGAACAAAGGGATCGCCAAGATCGATCAGGACCGCCCCTTCTCCATACACAACGAGCGAAATGGGCTGAAAGGGAACAGCTACGAGCTCTGCAAATGGAACAAACGGCTCTATGTCGCAACCTCTCAGGGGCTCTTCGTCATGGATAGTGGACAACGGTCGATCCGTTTCGAGCACATCCCGGCGTTCAAGGCTCAGACATGGGCCCTCCTACCCCTGGAAGAAAATCTTCTGGTCGGGACGAGCAATGGCCTTTTCCTCTGGGACGGTCGTCGTGCAAATCGTTTGAACAATGAAGTGAACTACAGCCTCCGTCGATCGACCCATTTTCCGGACAAATTCTACGCTGGCCTGGAGAAAGGGCTTTTCGTTTACACGCGGAAGAACGGAAAGTGGAACGGAAAAAGGGCCGGGAACATCGATGCACAGATACGGAGTATTGTAGAGACCCCGGATACAAGTGTCTGGCTGGGGACTTATAACAGTGGGGTTATCAGGCTGATCGGGAGGAAAGGAAAGATCCTGCCGGCCCGGAGCATTCACTATGGAAAGAAAAAAGGGCTGCACGGTGAAGTGGATGTATTCCCATACAAGGAGCGGTTGGTATTCAGTACGGATTCCGGACTTTACCGCCACAAGGGGTCGATCGAAGAACAACTCGGTGCCCTGGAATTCATGCCGGACACTAGTTTCGGGGATCGATTCTGTAACGGTAAACGCGTTATCTATCGCTTCAAGGAAGACAGCAAGGGGCGTATATGGGTCTACGCTCCACACCGGCAAAAGGACCTGCCGGCCCTGGGTTACCTGAGCCGTAAAAATGGAGAAATGGAATGGTGCTTCGAGCCTTTCTTAGCCCTTCCCGGCCAGGATGTTTTCGCGTTCTATGAAGGGGATAAGGGGATCTGGTTCGGGGGTGTGGAGTATCTGGCCCACTATAAGCCAAGCAGTTCCATTCCGGAAATGGAAACGGATTTCCGGACCATCATTGGCGAGGTACGAGCAGGAAGGGATTCGGTCATTAAACGGAAGCCGATCGGGAACACAACGGCCGATCCCATTCGCATGCCTTTCAGTGAGAATAACATCGGCTTCCGTTTTGCTGCGACCAGCTATGTTCAGGAGGAAGAAAACGAATTCCGCTACAAACTCGAGGGCTTCGACAGGCAATGGTCAGATTGGACCACCAAGACCGAAAAACATTACACCAACATTTCGGAAGGGGAGCATACTTTCCGTGTCCAAAGCCGGAATATCTACCTGAAGCGTGGAAAGCAAGCGCGCTATACCTTCACCGTTCAACCTCCCTGGTATCGCACGGGACTGGCCTATGCCGGTTATTTTATCCTTGGGATCGGCTTCGTTATGGGAAGCATACGACTGAGCATCCAACGCCTGAAGAAACAAAAAGAGCGACTGGAAGCCATCGTGGAAGAAAGGACAAGAGAGATCAAGGAACAGAAGAACCTCGTCGAGGAACAACACAAAGAGATCCGTGACAGCATCAACTACGCGAGCCGCATGCAGGAAGCTCTCCTCCCTTCCATTCCCCGGATAAACTCCCTTTTCAGGGATTCCTTTGTATTACTAAAGCCGCGCGACATCGTTTCAGGGGACTTTTACTGGGTAGCCTCAAAACAAGAGGAGGACCATAAGGACCTCCGCTTCATCGTGGCAGCGGATTGTACGGGCCACGGAGTGCCCGGAGCCTTTATGAGTATGCTGGGGGTTTCCTTTCTCAATGACGTGGTCCTTGAACGCCAGATCACCGATACCGGAACCATCCTAACACGTCTTCGGGATATGGTCATAACCACGCTGAACCGGGAACAACAAGGAGAAGAGACGAAGGATGGAATGGACATGGCCCTATGCCGGGTCGATGGCTCCAATAGAGAGCTCCACTTTGCCGGGGCGAACAATCCCCTCTATCTGATCCGGCGAAACGACACTGGCCCCAAACTCGATGCGGATCGTGTGAAAGTGGGCGATCGGTGGACCCTTTATGAATTCAAGGGGGACAAGCAGGCGGTCGCTTTCGAAGAAGGAAAGGAAGCCCCTTTTCAGACCCGCCGGATACCCGTTCAGCCGGGGGATCGTGTCTACATGTTCAGCGATGGCTACGCCGACCAGTTCGGGGGCGAGAAAGGGAAAAAATTCCGCTACAGGAACTTCAAGGAACTCCTTCTCCAGATCCAGGAATACACCATGGAAGAACAACGTTCAGTGCTCGAAAGAACGATCGAGGAATGGCGTGGAAACCTTGAACAGATCGACGACATCTGTGTTGTTGGCTTCACCACCGATCATCATCGGTAACCATCAAGTCCCTTGGTGTTATTTCTGGAGAGGAAATCCTTAAAGCGTTCCAGGGTCTTTTTGGGATGGGTCTCCATCGGACAATGACCGGCCCCCTCGATAAGTTTGAGCACGGAACTTCCTTCGTGTTCCAACAAAAATTCTTCACCCATCTCCCGCGGCACCCAACTATCTGCATCTCCCCACAAGAGCAAGACCGGACATTGAATATCCCCGACCCCCAGATCATAAAGCTCTGGAGAGCTGGCCGAGTGGACGATCGTTGAAGCGGTGAACTCAAGAGAAAGCGGACGCAAATACCCTTTGACGGCTTGAGAGTCCGGCTTTTCCCCGTAAGCGGACCCCAACAATCCCTCGATCCTGGAATAATTGAAAAAGAATCGATCCCCGATCACTTCAGCCGCTCGTTCTATGGGGTCACTGCTAAGCAAGGGCCGCCACATATGCCCGAAGATACCAGACCGTTCAGCACCAAGAAAAGCCCCATCCACCATGATCAAACCGGCTGTACGTTCCGCCCTTAGAGCCGCCATACCTCCGGCAACGAAGGACCCCATGGAATGGCCGGTAATATACCAGGGCGCTTCATCGATCGTTCCCAGTAAACGCCAGATCCTTTCGGCATTCGCCGATACGGAAAGATTGGCATCCCTGGCCCGCTCACTGTAACCAAACCCTGGCAGATCAACGAGCACTACCCGATAACCGGCTGCTACCAACGGATCGGTCACCTTTCGCCAGGAAAAAGTGGACCCCGAGAACCCATGGATCAGCGCGATGTTCCCAAGCACAGTTGAATCGGGCGTGATCACACGGTGATGGTAAGTAACGCCATCGACCTCTGCGAACGCACTACCGGGAAATGGAGGATCCCCCTTATCCGGAGATGGACGTTCACTCAGGGGGATCAGATACGGGATCAGCAGTAATATCCCGATCAGAACAAAGAATGCGATCAGTATCCTTTTAAACCATTTCATAACGAGCAGGGACCTGTGTGCCGGGTCCCGGGTGCAGGAGAAAGAAGAAGCATCGTCTCCCGGAGCGGTCTCAACTGCAACATTGCCACCTGGCCTTTCCTTCCTTATATGATCTCACAAGTCCGCTTTTTGATCCACCCAACATGTCCATCAGGGATGCGTATCTCGTGCCATTTCTTACGGCTCTCAAGGATCTCGACCTTGGTCCCTGCATGAAGCACGAACACGTCTTTACTGTCCGGACCAGGAGCCCCTTTCACGTTCACTTTATCGGTCAGAATAATGGCTTCCCCGGAATCCTCCATGTAATGGACGTATTGCCAGGATGCATATACACAGAAAAGCGAACAGGGCAAGAAGATGACCCCGAGATAAAAGCCCGTTTTTCTAAGCGAAACCCATTGACTATAAAAGAAGAACAAGAAAAAAGCAGAAGCAAGCACCATGAAAACAACGGCGAAAACAGGCCAGGTTGCAGGACCAGCCCCCATGATCAAACCCTTCCACCATTCAACCAAGCCGACATTGGGTACGGCCTCGACCTTATCAACGGTCCGCTGCCGCGCCAAATCAAGGTTGTGCTGGATCGCCTCATTCCCAGGGTCCAGCCTGCGGGCCCTTTCGTAGAAGAGAATCGCTTCAGGGATCCGCTTCATCTTGAAATAACAGTTTCCGATATTGAAAAAAAGGGAAGCGGATGCGTATCCCTTCGCTACCTTTTGATACTTCTCTAAAGCCGATCGGTAGTCCCCTTCCTCGTAATCCGAATTGGCCTTTCGAAAGACTTCCAAGGCTTTGTTCCGATCCAGTTCGGTTTCTCCGGTATCCTGAATGGGATCATTAGCCGTCCCGGGAAAGCAAAACAAAAAAAGTAAAAAACTGGTTATTAAGGGATTTATTGGTTTCATTTCATGTTTTGCTCCAATTCCGTTATAGCCTCCCGGGTGCGGTCGTAGAGTACGCGTTCGGTAAAGCCACTATCGGGGGCGAATCTCGCCATTTCACAAGCCTGCAAGGCCTGGTCGAGTTGATCGATCAAAGCTTGATTGAGCCCCCAGTCGTTCAATTCAGCTCTGATCCTTTCCCTCGAAAGCTCCGCCAAAGGGATCCCGAATTTATCGCTCACGTATTCATGGACAGCTTTTGACACCGCTTCGTGAAAAGCTGCAGGATCGCCCTTTTCCATCAATTTCTCGGCCTTTGCCAACCGTTTGGTGGCCACTTTTCCGGCTCTTTTACGGCGAAGTTCCTTGCTGTCCCCTTCCCGTTGAACCCGATCCCTCAAAAGAACGAGCACAAGAAGCAAAAAGGGTGGCCCCACCATACCAGTAATAAAAAGAGGTGAACCGAAAAACCTGGAATCCCTGGAATAAAGGGTATCTACAGAGCTGTCTATGTAGCGGATCTCCTGATCGAGGATCGCGACATCCTGCTTTTGGGATATTTCGGGGCCTTTCGTGATAGCCGGGGCACCCCCTTCTTTTGAACCCGATACGGAGATATTGATCGTATCGGAACGGATCGTTCGATACTCCTCAGCCCGGGGATCGAAGAAGGAGAATTCGATGGGTGCTATACTGTATTTTCCCTGGTGGCGGGGAATGATCGGGAACTCCCAGGTACGGCCGCCGGAGATGCCATGCTTGTTAACGTTCACATGGTCCTTGAGCTGAGGATCGTAAACCTCAAAATCGGGCGGAAGATCCAGGGAAGGATGTTCCAGCAATTTCAAATTCCCCTGCCCGGAGATCGTCAGGGAAAGATCCATGGATCCGTTGGTCTTCACGTTTTCCTTCGGAGGATCGATTTCCATATCGAATTGCCCGACCATTCCATTAAAGCTCGATGGGGCTCCCGCGGGCAGGTCCTTCACTTGAAGACGGACAGCGTTGCTTGTCACTTCCACCTTTTTTCCCTTGCTGAAAAAACCCCGGTTCACCTGACAGGTCAGTTTGACCGGGTCCACCTTGATCGTTCCGTATTGCTGGGGATAGACGATAAGACGACGGATAACTGCCTTGCGGTAACGTTTGCCATTGATGCGCTCGATATCTTCCTGCCAGCTCTTATTCTCCAATTCCACTTCCTGGGTCCAGCATCCATTGATATCGGGAAAGTCGTTATCCACGATGCGCAGGTTGTTGTAGCGGGAATAGAGGGCGTATGACAAAAGCACTTCTTCCCCCCGGTAAACTTTCTGTTTGTTCAATTCGATGCGGGCGAAGAGCTTGCCGGTCTTTTTCCCGTACCCTCCCTGACCCCCTTTTTTCTTCGTTGAAGCAGAAGCGCTTTTCGCTTGTTCCTCTTCCACCACCCGAACTTCAATGGGATCGGTCGAATAGCGCTCACCATCGGCTTTCACATGAGCCGCACCGATCGTATAAAGGCCCGTATCCCTGGCCATGAGCCGGTAGGTAAGGGTTATGGTCCGGGAGGTCTTTCCATTGATGAACTTGAAGCTGGAAGAACGCGAAGGACCGGAGACTTGATCGAAATGACCGAGGGACGGGGGGTCGATCTTACCCTTGATGTTCTTGAGGGTGAAAGAGAGCCTAAAGCGTTCTCCGGCTTTTACCAGATCCTCACTCACGGATGCAGTGAAGGCTCCTTCATTGCCACTCTGAGCATACATGGGACTGGTCATCAACAAAAAGCAAGCCCAGCTAAAAAGGATCATATGACGGAAAACCGGGACCATCCCTCACCAATCCTTATCCGATTCAGTTTCCTTGCCTTTACGCTTTTTCCGCTCGATCTGCTTCTGCAAGAGGCGTTCCTGGTTGTCGAGGGCCTTTAACAGGCGCATGGCATCCTGTTTGGAAAGCTCATTGGGCTTCTTTTTCCGGGCCTTTCCTTCTTTTTTGTCCTTTTGTCCCTGTTTTTGCTGCGAATCACCCCTTTTCTCCTTTTTCTGCTGGTCCTGACCGCCTTGGTCATTCTTTCGCTGATCCCCTTTTTGCCTTTTATTCCGGTCGCCTTTTTGCTTTTTATCTTTTTTTTGGTCGCCCTTTTGCTGCTTTTGGTCCTGTTTGTTCTGCTTCTTTTTCTGCTGGTCCTTTTTTTGCTGCTTTTTCCGTTTTTGTCGCTTTTTCAGTTTTTTTTGGGCATAGGCGAGGTTGTAACGGGTATCCTCGGCCGTGGGGTCATTGCGGAGGGCTTTCTTGTAGGCTTCGATGCTTTCCTCGAGCTTTCCGGCCTGAAGATAGGAATTTCCGGCATTGTGCCAAGCTTTTGAACGGGTCTCGCGGTCCTCGCTCATATTTGCGATCCTCTCGAACTGAGACACGGCATCCTGGAATTTCTTCTGACGATAAAGCGCATCCCCTTTGTTGAATTTGGCCTCGAAACGTTCGGGGTTCTTTTTAAGGGCCTTGTCGTAAAATTCTTCGGCCTTGTCGTAATCACCCGCCTCGTAATGCCGATTCCCCTTCCTCGCCAATTCAAGATCCTCTTGGGCGAAAAGCCCTATAGAAAAGCCTAACGAGATAACAATAAAAAAACTGATATGAAGGACCTTATTGGTCATTTTTTTGTTTTGTTTCAATCTTTCCTTTTCCGAAATAAGTCCACTCGCTGGCTCCATCGGCTCTTCCGGGTGGGGATCAGGAGCTCTATGAACAACAAAGCAAGTCCTGTACCAAGAAACAATGGGAAGCGGTCTTTGTGTTCAGTGTAGACCTTGGTATCAAATTCCTTTTTTTCCATTTCTTCGATCTTCTTCATCAACATATTGAGCCCGACTCCCTGGTTATCGGCCTGCACATTGGATCCCTGACCAGCGGAAGCGATCCTTTTCAGCATGCTCTGGTTCAACTTGCTCACCACGGTCTCTCCATTGGGACCCTTTTTGTACCCGACTTGACGTTCTCCCTTGTATATCGGGATGGGAGCACCATCGGGAGACCCCATTCCCACGGTATGAACAGTTATATTCTTCTTCGCGGCCCTTTCTGCAGCAGCGATGGCATCCCCCTGGTGGTTCTCGCCATCCGAAATAACGATCACGGCCTTTTTGGCTCCGTTCTCCATGTTAAAGGACCGGACGGCAAGGTCGATGGCTTCCCCGATCGCAGTCCCCTGGACCGGGACTGAGGAAGGATCGAGGTTCGACAGAAAAAGCTTTGCTGCTGAATGGTCGCTCGTAACGGGAAGTTGGACATAGGCCTCCCCGGCAAATACAACAACCCCCAAACGATCGCCATGCAATTTTTCCACGAGCCTGTTAATGGCCCGCTTGGCCTTTTCGAGCCTGCTCGGCCGGATGTCCTCTGCTTTCATGGAATTGGAGAGGTCGAGCGCAACGATCAGATCGATCCCTTCGGTCTTTCCTTCCTCAAGCTTGGTTCCGATCTGGGGATTGGCCAGTGCAATGACAAGAAATGCATAGGCAAAACGGAAGAGCAGGAACTTGACCAGGGCCCGGCCCGTGGAAAGTTCCGGGGAGAGAAAACGGAGCAAGCGCTCATCGGCGAACCTTTCTATGCTTCTGTTCTTCCAGGCGGTCAGGGTCAAAAAACCGGCCACCATAAAAGGGATCACAAGCAAACCCCACAAAGCTGCCTGGAAACCCCAGCGGAAACCCGGAATATCGTCCAACAGAAAGAACCACGTGATCGCAGCCCCGCCCCAGAAAAGGGCTTCGACCAGGAGGGTCACGATCAGAATGGTGGGCATATGGTATTTGGTCTCCGTAGCCATTTCGGTCCCTCAGGGGGTCGTTCGCAATACCGTATAACGGAGGAGGAATTCGAGCAGAAGCAGTCCTCCGCCGACCAGGGCAAAAGCATAGAACTGTTCGGTCTTTTTCCGGTGCTCTGTGACCTCGATCCTGGTCTTTTCCAGCCGGTCGATCTCCTCGTATATGGATTTCAGACGATCCCGGTCGGTGGCTCTGAAATATTTTCCACCAGTGAGCTCAGCGATCTCGCGGAGCGTTTCTTCATCGATCTCCACTTCTTTTCGCTTGAAAACATATTGACCATTCGGTGCTTTTTTGACCGGAAAAGGGGCCTTACCCTCGGATCCGACACCGATCGTATAGACCCGTACACCAAAATTTTCGGCGATACGGGCAGCGGTCCTGGGGGTGATCGACCCGCGGTTGTTGACCCCGTCACTGAGCAAGATCACTACTTTGCTTTCTGCATCGCTCTCTTTTAAGCGATTCACGGATGTGGCAAGCCCCATTCCAATGGCAGTACCACTTTTGATCATGCCGGTGCGGGTCTCTGAGAAAAGATCGAGCAACACCCGGTGATCGGTCGTGAGGGGACACTGGGTGAAGGCCTTTCCTTCATAGACGACCAGGCCGATCCGGTCGTTCGGCCTGTTCTTAATAAAGGACGCCCCAACGTCCTTGGCCACTTCGAGCCGGTTCGGATCGAAATCCCGGGCCAACATACTGGCGGAAACATCGAGGGCCATCACGATGTCGATCCCCTCGGTGGTCACATCCTCCCAGCTCGAACTGGTCTGCGGGCGGGCAAAGGCGACGATCAGCAGACCGATCGCGATCAGTCTGAGAAAATAAGGAACATGGACCATGAGGTCCATGATCCCGGTCGATATCCCCCGGACCCAAGTGTAACCGGAGAAACGAACCCCGGGCATGCGCTCCTTGTTGCGCATTACATACCAGAACCCCAACAAGGGGAGGAACAGAAGCAAGTAAAAGGCCCACGCATTGGCAAATTCCAGCTCATCCCACCTCATGACCAGCACTGTTTTCCCCGGTATCGGTAGCAGACCCATCAGCCGGGGGTCGGGTTCCTTCCACAAAGGCCCGGGCGGATGCCAAAGCCTCCTCGTTCTCTGAAGCCTCAGGCCTTGCACGGGCAAATTTCACCATATCTGACAAGCGGAGTACCCGGGAAGCTTTGTAAAGCATATCTCGATCGATGCTGCTGTACTCAAGTGCCCTTAGGATCGACTCACTGGGTTGTTCCAATGCGTGTATCCCAAAGCGCTCCTCGATATACGCACGCAGAATAAAGGAGAGCTGAACGTGATGATCCTTGACATGACCCGCTTGCCACAATTTCTTCTCTTCGAGTGCTTCCAATCTTTCGAGAGCCACCTCGTGGATCGGTCGCGGCGGGGAAACTGGTGTTTCTTCGGCCGCCATGGCACGTTTTCTTCTGCGCCAATAGATCACCAGGGGAACGATCACAGCCAACACCCCAACGCCCCCGGCGATCCACCCCCAATTGGCCTTGACCCATGACCAAAGATCGAAGGGAAAGGAATAAATGCCCTTGATATCACGGACCGCATTCTCCGAAGTATCAACTTCGACACTGCTAATATTCAGCCGGAGTGATCCTGTGCGAACCGTGTCCTCCTCATTCAAGACGAAGCGAAAGGGCGGGGTCTCGTGTTCACCAGCCTCAAAGGAAGTCACTGTAAGGGTCCGTTCCTGACGGAAGAGGTAAGGGTCCGCATTCTTTTCGGGCAAGAGCGTATCAATCGGAGAACGAGCGACCACTTCCACCTCCTTGGTCAACGTATCCGCAATGGTCGGCCATTGGATGGCCACATTTCCTTCATCCGCCCGGTATTCGATCCAAAGGGAAATCTCGGCCTGTTCCCCGATGCGGATCCCGTTCGTGTCGAGCTCAGCCCCCAGATCCTCAACCTGTGCGATCCCTGAATGGAGGGGGAACAAAAAGCCGAACAGGATCCATATGGGGCTTAAAGAACGGATCAAAATATCAGTCATTCAAGGGTCCCGGTCAGGCACCACCCGCCCGGCGCTTGAACAGTTCCAGGAGGGGTTGCACGTAAGAAGCGCCGGTCCGGATATCGGCCTTATCCACCCCGGCTTTTCTAAGAATATCGTCCGTTTGCTTTTGGTGACGGAGATATTCTGCTTTGTAGCGATTCCGGACGCTTTTGCTCGCGGTATTGAGCCAGCGGCTTTCTCCGGTCTCAGGATCGACAAAACGGACCATCCCCATCGGCGCCAGATCAGCCTCTCTGTCATCTCCGATCCTGAGGGCCACCAGGTCATGCTTCCGAGCCGCTATCCGAAGGGCTTGATCGTAGCCCGAATCCATGAAGTCCGAAAGCAAAAAGCCCACGCTCCGCTTTTTGATGATATTGGCATAGTAGCGTAACGCTTCGGCGATATTGGTCCCCTTGCTAACGGGTTCGAACTCAAGCAACTCCCGGATGATCCTCAGGATGTGCGTCTTCCCTTTTTTGGGCGGGATAAAGTGCTCGACCCGATCGGTGAAAAAGATGACCCCGATCTTGTCGTTGTTCTGAATAGCCGAAAAGGAAAGGATCGCACTTACCTCGGTGATCACCTCCCGCTTAAGGTCCGCCCTGGAACCGAAATCACCAGACCCGCTCATATCGACCAACAGGATCACAGTGATCTCCCGCTCCTCCTCAAAGACTTTGACATAGGGTTCATCGAAGCGCGCCGTCACATTCCAGTCGATCGTCCGGATATCGTCGCCCGGCAAATATTCCCTTACCTCACTGAAGACCATACCCCGCCCCTTGAAGGCAGAATGATAGCTTCCCGCGAACAAACGATCGGAGGACCGGCGGGTCTTGATCTCGATCTTGCGGACCTTTTTCAGGAGTTCAGCCGTGTCCTTCATACGCTCACTTTATACCGGAGCCCCGTTCTGCATAATTCATCGGAGACCAGGGACGGGATCAGGGGACTTCAACCGTGTTCAGGACCTGGTGCACAATTCCCTCCGCGGTCATGTTCTCAGCTTCCGCCTCGTAGGAGAGACCGATCCGGTGTCGAAGGACATCGTAAGAAACGGCCCGGACATCCTCGGGGATCACATAGCCCCGTCGTTTGATAAAGGCATAAGCCTTGGCACCGAGGGCAAGGTTGATGCTCGCCCGGGGGGAAGCACCGAAGTCGATGGCCCCCGCAAGGTCCTTTAACCCGTACTTGTTAGGTTCGCGGGTCGCATCGACTATGTCAACGATGTACTGGCCGATCTTCTCGTCCATATAAACTTCCCGGACGGTCTTCCGGGCCTGCATGATCCGATCCGGATCGAGGACCGCATTGGGGGTCGGAAGATCTTCAGCACCCGTGTTCATGTTGATGATCCGCTTTTCCTCGTCCTTTTCAGGATATTGCAGGACGACCTTCAACATGAAACGGTCCACCTGAGCCTCCGGCAGTGGATAAGTACCTTCTTGTTCGATGGGGTTCTGGGTGGCCAGCACCAGAAACGGGCGCGGCAACTCAAAAGTCTCCTCCCCAAGGGTCACTTGCTTTTCCTGCATGGCCTCCAAAAGCGCACTCTGAACTTTTGCCGGCGCCCGGTTGATCTCATCGGCCAGGACGAAATTGGCGAAAATGGGGCCCTTCTTTGGCAGAAAGGAACGTTTCTTTTGGTCGTAGATCATGGTGCCCAGCAAGTCGGCCGGAAGCAGATCCGGCGTGAACTGAACCCGCTTGAAAGAGGCATCGATGGTCCGGGACAGGGTCGTGATCGCCAGTGTTTTCGCCAATCCGGGAACCCCTTCGAGGAGGATGTGGCCATTGGACAAGAGCCCGATCAAAAGGCGTTCCACCATGTAGTTCTGACCGATGATGGTCTTGTCCATCTCCATGCGGAGAAGATCGACGAATTCACTCTCCTTTTCGATCCGTTCATTGAGGGCTTGAATATCGGGACCACCACCCTGGGGAGAACCCTGAACTTGGGTTTCACCGGTGGTTTGGGCATCCTGAGTCCTGTGCTCGGGCTTTTCCATAAGCGCTCCTTTTAACCTTTAAAGATGACAAATATCCGCAAAAGGAGCCCAGAACATGCATGTTAAATTTTGTTAAGGGCTTGGCCGTAGTGCCTCCATTGAGGCCCTATAAAGAATCGGGTAACGCGATCCTGCAGGTCACGGGATAATGGTCGGAATATGCTTCGGGTAGGGTCTCGTGATCGTATGAATCAAGGGAAGTGCTGTGCATGATGTGGTCGATCCTGAACGACGGATATTTCCCCGCGTAGCTCCGCCCGAGCCCGTTCCCGCTCAATACGAAGGCATCGACCAACGGTTCGGTGAGCCGGGCATAGGCGTAAGAGGTCGGGGTGTCGTTCAGGTCTGTGCACAGGACCACTGGCAATTCTGTCCCTTCCATATGGGTCAATATACGTCTGACCTGCTTTTCCCGTTCCAAAAAAGCTTGCTTTAGCTTCCGCCCCATTTCCACCACTCCATTGACGCTTTCCCCCTTTTCACGGCCCCCTTTCTTGACCGATCCGTACCCGATGGGGTCGAAACGGATGGAACCGACGTGAGCATTGTAGAATCGAACGGTATCCGATCCGATCCGGATATCCGTATAGATGCAAATGTTGTTCTCATCGCTGGGAAAGCGAATGGTGCCCTCGTTCACAATGGGATAGCGGCTCATCGTGGCGGCTCCGAAGTGATGCACGCCGTAAACGTGATGGGTATACCCTTCTGTGTAATACGGCATCTTCAACGTTTTCACAAGGGTATCCCGGGTATTGAAGTACCCCCCTTTCTCCGAATAAAAGAATTCCTGAAAACAAATGACATCCGGGGCCTCCCGGTCGAGCATATCCATGATCCCGTTCCGGATCCGGGTGTTCTCCTCCCACTTGTAAAGACCGAACAAGCGGGCATTATAGGTCATCACCCGGACCGTTTTCCGGGACTCATCCCCTTTTTCATCAAAAAGACTAATTTGAAAGAAATTCGTGTGGTACGGATAACCCGCCAGTATAACCAGGAGAGGCAAAAGAAAGAGGCGGCGCCGAAGCAGGATCCAATAAAGCACAAAAGCCGCATTGACCGCAAGGGATACGGGATACCCCAACCCTGCGAAAGCCAGGGGCCAGATGGTGCTCGGTGGGACATGAGAAGCCGCATAGCCCGCCACGAGGGCGACCATGAAAAGCATGTTAAGCAGGAACATGCCTTTATTGAACCAATTGAGACGACGCACGGGAAGCGGGGAAAGATAAAAATGCTACGGCCTCTACACGTTCTCTTTGAGATTTGTGGAACACCCTTACGACCAAGTTATTTATCCCGGCTGGCACGGAACAATTTCTCCTTCTCCTTTTTTGTAAGGCTCTCGTAGCCCGATTTTGAGATCTTGTCGAGGATGGCATCGATCTCCTCCTCTTCTTTTGCTCTGGCGGCATAGTATTCTTCATCGCTCATCCGCCTCGCGTTATCTCGTTTGTACTCCACCTTCATCTTTTTACGGGACTTGTCCGAGCCGGAAAAGACCTCGGGGATCGATCGCATGAAACGGTAAAAAGGCATCACCAGATCCTTCCCGTTCCTCATACGAACGATGGAGAAATAACCGAGGACCGCCCCCCCCAGATGAGAAATATGACCACCGGGATTGCCTGAACGGATACTGATCAAATC
Source organism: uncultured Weeksellaceae bacterium (assembly GCA_964453635.1). Lineage (GTDB taxonomy): Bacteria > Bacteroidota > Bacteroidia > Flavobacteriales_D > CAYVSK01 > CAYVSK01. The sequence continues at coordinate 20,976 of CAYVSK010000038.1, forward strand.
GAGGAGGATATAGAAAATGGCGATCCATTTCAGCTTAACCGGTCCGAAAATGAAAAGATAGACCCCATGGTCCGGCCGGTACGTCGCTGCGGCAATGAGAATTGCCATGATCGCAGCGGAAGCCCCGAGGATGGGAACGCCAATGGCCTCCTGGAAGACCGGAAAAACATTATAAGAAAGCACATAGAGGCCCAGACCCGCCAAGCCCCCCAACACATAAGTGCTTAGCAGACGCCGCTCCCCTAAGAACTCCATAAATATATAGCCGCCAAAGAAGAGAACGATCATATTGAAGAGAAGGTGAAAGAAATTCTCGTGCAGGAACATGTAGGTAACGATCGTCCAGGGCCGGGTAATGAGCGTTTTCAGGTCAGAGGAAGCAGCAAGCCATTGGATCAGGGGCACGCCTTCCATCTGAAAAAGGAAAAAAAAGAGTTTCAGGAGGTTCAGTCCGACAAACACCGCCACATTGATATAAATGAGTCGGACCAGCGTGTTCCCCTCCCGGTAGAACCGCTTAAGTTCTTCAAGGATACCGCTGTTATTTCCGAAATCTCGATTCA
>CAYVSK010000038.1:21548-23733 GCA_964453635.1 uncultured Weeksellaceae bacterium
ATCCCACCCAAATGGGCAAAATGAGCGATGTTTCCCCCTCCACCAGCCGAAAGACCCGAAAAAAGCTCGATCAATCCGAATCCGATCACAAAGTACTTGGCTTTGATCGGGATCGGCAAAAAGATCAGCATGAGCTCCGCATTGGGAAAAAGCATCCCAAAGCCGAGCAGAAGTCCGTAGACCGCGCCAGACGCTCCAACCACAGGGCGTGCAAGATCGGGACTACCCCCCAGGTACTTGACAAAAAGGTAAAAAAAGGCCGCACCCAAGGCCGTGATCATAAAGTAGACAAAAAAACGCTGCGGCCCCCAGGTCTGTTCAAGGATCCTGCCAAAAAGCCATAGCGCGTACATATTGAAAAGCAAGTGCATGAAATTCCCGTGCATGAACATGTGCGTCACGAGCTGGTAGGGCTCGAAATGTGAAGAGGCCGGATAAAAAAGACCAAGCAGGGCATTCAGGTTCAATGGTAGCATCATGTTGGCCAGAAAAGCCAGCCCGTTGATGATCAAAAGGTTCTTGGTAACGACCGGGGTCTGCCCCATGAAAGATTGACTGCCGGGGATCATGCGTTGAAATATTTCGCGAGGTCCTCGAGGGTAAATGTAACAATTGTGGGGTTCTTACTGGGGGAATAATAAGGGACCTCACAGGCGAACAAGCGGTCGACCAGGTCTCCGATCTCTTGATCCCCAAGTACTCTTCCCGGTTTTATGGCCGTACTTTTGGCCATTGCTGCAGCCAGGCGCTCCCGGGAACCGGCTTTCCACTGTTGTGAGTGATTCTTGTACTGTTCCAGGATGTCCTCCAAAAGTTCCTGAACATCCTGTTCCGCGCTGATCTCGGCAGGGATGCCGTTCACGACCAGGGAATGCTTGCCGAGGTCGTCGATCTCGAAGCCAATGGCCGAGAGATCGTCCACCAATTCCCGGATCATCTGAACATCCGATTCATTTAGCTCGAGTTGGCGGGGGAACAATTGTTGTTGGCTTGCGCCCTTTCGCTCGGAAAGCGCAGCCATAAAATCCTCGTAGAGGATCCGCTCGTGGGCCTTCTGCTGATCGACCATCATCATGCCCGATCGGATGTGGGTGACCAGGTAACGGCGATGAAGCTGCCAGGGCGGGGGATTTTCGATCTCCTCATCGTCCGGTCCCATGGAAAGGACCGTTTGCTCATCGCTGGTATGGCTTGCCTGGGATTCCACCTCTCCTCCTTCCATATCCCGGCCAATGGCATAGAACGCTTCCCAGCCGGATACGGGCTGCTGCTTTTTCTTTTGACCGGCGGCCTTTCTTTCTTCCTGAAAGGGATCGTAGCTCGGGTCGATCGAGATCGTCGGGGGTTTCACCTCCTCTTTCTCTTTCCCCGGCGGCAGATCGAGGTTCTTCTCGTGTTCGAAATCGATGCTCGGGGAAATGTTGTACTTCCCGAGAGATTTCCGCGTGGCGGAACGAACGATGGCATAAATAGCCTTTTCGTCCTGGAACTTGACCTCGCTCTTGGTGGGATGGATATTGATATCGATAAGCCCGGGATCGACCTCCAGAAAGAGGAAATAGGAAGGAAAATGCCCCTCGGGCAAGAGGTCTTCGAATGCGGTCCGGACTGCATGGTCGAGGTAGAAGTTCTTGATAAAGCGGCGATTCACAAATAGGAATTGCTCACCCCGGGTCTTGCGCGCGTATTCCGGTTTACAGGTAAAACCGTCGACCGATACGAGATCCGTAGACTCGGAGACCGGCACGAGGCGTTCATCGAATTTTTTGCCCATGATATCCACGATCCGCTTGCGGCGCTTATCAGCGGGCAGGTCATAGAGGGCCTGCTCGTTGTTCTGCATTGTCATCCGGATGGATTCGTGGGGAAATGCCACGCGCTGGAATTCCTCGATGATATGCCGGACCTCGACGGTATCGGATTTGAGGAATTTGCGCCTGGCCGGAACGTTGTAAAAGAGGTTCTTAACAGTGATCGTGGTCCCTGCAGAACAACTACAGGGTTCGTGTTCAACAAGCTCGGAACCCTCGACACGGACCCGTGTGCCCAATTCGGCTTCCGGGGGGCGCGTCTTCATTTCCACATGGGCTATGGCCCCAATGGATGCCAGGGCTTCCCCCCGAAACCCTTTGGAGCGGATGGCAAAGAGATCGTTGGCCTCCCGGATCTTGGATGTCGCGTTCCG
>CAYVSK010000039.1:0-1644 GCA_964453635.1 uncultured Weeksellaceae bacterium
TTTCACTGCGGGGGACATCAAAGACCTTTTACGGACTGAGGAGCTTAACATACCAGATGTGGTCGGTACCGATCCGCCCCGGGCGGGGATGCACAAAAAGGTGGTGAAGCGCCTTTATGAACAGGCTCCACCCCGGATCGTATATGTGAGCTGCAATCCAGCAACCCAGGCAAGAGATATCGGGATGCTTAGCGACCTTTATCAAGTGCGCTTCGTGCAGCCGGTCGACATGTTCCCCCAGACCTATCACGTTGAGAACATTGCTCTATTGGAACGAAAAACTACGGCTCCTTAGTTCTTAAATTAGTGGCTTCAATTCTTTAAAAGGTAATTCCATGAAAAGGATCGGCATCCATCTATTACTTCTTTGTCTCAGTTTGTCCCTTACCGGAAATTCCCAGGAAAATGATGATGCCAAGCAGGATGGGGCTCTGTGGTTGAGGGATCCTGCGATCTCCCCGGATGGGGAGCGGATCGCTTTTACGTATAAAGGGGATATCTATCTTGTTCCGGCGGATGGAGGTGAGGCCGAACTGCTCGTACAACACGAGGCTTACGACAAAAAACCGGTCTGGTCACCCAGTGGTGAGCAGATCGCCTTTGCTTCCGACCGGAACGGGGATTTCGACATCTTTGTACTTTCCGTGAATGATGCTACGTTGGAGCGGGTGAGCTACCATTCTGAGGATGACCGGCCCTATGCCTTCACCCCTGATGGCGATTCCGTACTTTTTTCTTCCCGTCGAATGGATGACGTGAATTCGGCGATATTTCCGCACCGGGTCCTCACTGAGCTTTATAAAGCGCCCACGGATGGGGGAAGGGTCCGGCAGGTGCTGACCTCACCGGCTCAGGAACTTGCCTTTAATGAAGCGGGCGACCGTTTGTTGTACCACGACCGGAAAGGCTACGAAAACCGGTGGCGCAAACATCATCGTTCTTCCGTTACCAGGGACATTTGGTCATATGACAGAAAAAGCGGTGAGCATACCAAATTGACGGATTTCGAGGGGGAGGACCGCGATCCTTCCTGGCATCCCGAAGAGGAGGCGTTCTATTACCTGAGCGAACGAAGTGGGGATCTCAATGTTTGGCGCATGTCCTTGGATGGGAACGATGCTCCCCAGCAGGTCACGGACTTCAGCGATCATCCGGTCCGTTTCCTCTCGATCGCCGGTGACGGTACCCTTTGTTTCGGGTTTGATGGTGGTATTTATACGCATTCAGGCGAGGGGGATGCCGAAGAAGTCCCTGTCAGGATCCGAAGCGGTAAGAAGAAGGAAGACAAGGAGCTCGTACCCATCAAAGGGCGGGTCAAGGAGATCGCGTTATCCCCGAACGGCAAAGAGATCGCTTTTATCGACCGCGGCGAGGTCTTTGTGACCTCCATCGACCATAGCACGACCAAGCGGATCACCAATACCCCGGAAGCGGAGCGCAGTGTTCGCTTTCACCCCGATGGTCGAAAACTGGTCTATGCCTCTGAACGGGACGGCAGCTGGAATGTCTATGAGGCTTCCATCAAAAGGGGGGCCGAGTCCTACTTCCACATGGCAACGGTCATTGAGGAGGATACCCTGATCGCCAATGACAAGGAGACCTTTCAACCAGCTTATTCCCCGGACGGGAAAGAGGTGGCCTTTC
>CAYVSK010000039.1:1679-17842 GCA_964453635.1 uncultured Weeksellaceae bacterium
GAGAGGACGACCCTGCGCGTGCTCGATACCGAGACCGGTGAACAGCGTACTGTGCTTCCGGGCCATTACAACTATTCCTATCAGGACGGCGATCAGTGGTATCAGTGGGCGCCTGACGGGAACTGGTTCCTGGTCAAGTTCATCGACAACAATATCTGGCCTCCCGCGGAAGTTGGGTTGGTCGCGGCTGACGGCCGCTCGGAACCGATCAACCTGACCGAAAGTGGTTTTAATGATGTGCGCCCCATGTGGATGATGGACGGGAAAATGATGCTCTGGCTGTCGGACCAGCATGGCAAGAAAAATTACGGGGGGTTGGGCGAATCGCAAATGGATGCTTTCGGAATGTTCTTCGACAAAGAGGCCTACGATCGTTTTCTCATGAAAGAGCCGGAATATGCCCTCGAAAAAGAGGAGCGTGCGCGTGAGAAAGAAAAAAAGGAATCGGGACCGGATGAAGGGGAAAAAGGAGAGAAGCCGCTCGACCTGAACCTTCAGAACAAGGAGGACCGGGTGGAACGGCTCACGCTTCATTCCTCTAACCTCGCCGATGCCACGGTCGGCCCCAAGGGAGAAAAGCTTTATTACCTGAGTGAATATGAAAAAGGTTTTGGGCTTTGGGTCAACGAGTTTCATAAGGACAAGACGAGGTTGTTGGCCCATGTGGGTGAAAAAGCTTCTGAGTTGATCCTCTCCGAGAAAGGCAAGTCCATTTTCGTGCTCGCCAAGGGGCGGATCCTAAAAATCGATGCGGCGAGTGGTCAGAAAAAGCCGGTCAAGTTCAAGGGGGAAATGGAGCTGGACAAAGCTGCCCAGCGGGCTTATCTTTTCGAGCATGTGTGGCGGCAGACCAGGGAAAAGTTCTACGTCAAGGATATGCACGGGGTCGACTGGGAATTCTACAAAAAGGCCTACCAAAAATTCCTGCCCCACATTAACAATAGTCGTGATCTGGCGGAATTGTTAAGCGAAATGCTCGGGGAACTCAACGCCTCCCATACCGGGTGCCGTTTCCGGAACCAGGAAAAAATGGGGGATCGCACCGCTTCACTGGGGGTCTTTTTTGATCGTGACTATCGCGGGTCGGGTTTAAGAGTGGCCGAGGTCATGGACGGGAACCCTGTATTGCCCCCGGATACCCGCATAGAGCAGGGGGTCGTGATCGAGTCGATCGAGGGGCAGGTCATTGAGCCCGGGATGAATTTTTATCCGCTGCTCAACAGAAAAGGCGGGGATAAGGTCCTGCTCTCCCTTTACGATCCCGAGACCGATGAACGATGGGAAGAGGTCGTCGAACCTATCGAACTGAAAGAACAAAGGGAGCTCCTTTATGAGAGATGGGTGGACCGGAACCGGGAAAAGGTTGACACCATGTCGGATAGCACCCTGGGATACGTTCATGTAAAAGGGATGAATGACCCCAGTTTTCGGAAGGTTTTCAAGAACGTTTTTGGGCGCCATCACGAAAAGGATGCATTGATCGTGGATACGCGCTTTAACGGTGGCGGTTGGTTGCACGATGACCTGGCGACCATGCTGGACGGCAAGACCTATCTTCACTTCTCACCCCGTGGTCAGGAAAACCTTGGAGGGGAGCCGGTCACCCGTTGGACCAAACCCTCCGCGGTCCTTATGAGCGAAGGCAATTATTCCGATGCCTTCATGTTCCCTTATGTTTATAAGCATATGGATATCGGAGAGCTGATCGGGATGCCCGTTCCGGGGACCGGCACGGCCGTATGGTGGGAACAACTGCTCGATCCCCGGCTGGTTTTCGGGATCCCTCAGGTCGGCATGAAGACCCTCGAAGGGAACTATCTCGAGAACAACCAATTGGAACCCGACATCCGTGTACCCGCTCGGCCACCGAAGATCAATAAAGGGGTCGATGAACAGTTGCGCCGGGCCGTTGATCACTTGATGGAGGATAAGGATTAGACGCTCCGGGAACATCAGGAAGGATCATCTACAGAGCCGCTGAGGAAGGACAGGGGATGCAGAAAAAAGGAAGAAGGAAACTGCTCTATTTCTTGTATCAGCCATATAAGTGGTTGATCCTGATTCCGTTTATTTTGCTGAACACCATTTTTTTCATGACCCTTTCTTTTCCGGTCGCGATCACGCTTGGTAAAAAGGGTTTATGGAAGTTGATCGCGATCCCCTGGTCGAACCTGAATATGGCTTTGGTCCCCATCCGTGTCAGAACTCACGGTCCGCCTCCCGACCCTTCTCGTTCTTACGTTCTTGTTGCCAATCACCAGAGTTACCTGGATATATGGGCCCTTATGGGCAAGGCAGGTATTAGCACCACCTGGGTCATGAAAAAAGAACTGACCAAGATCCCCCTCTTTGGTCAGGCTGTTCAATTCTCGGGTCAGATCATTCTGGACCGTTCGAATAAGAGGGCGGCGAACCGCTCCATTGAGAAGGCCCGAAAGAAGATCGGCCCGGGCGATACAGTGGTCTTTTTCCCGGAAGGTTCCCGCACCCGGACCGGCGAAATGGGAAATTTTAAGCGCGGAGCCTTCTCCTTTGCTCAGGAGATGGGCTTGCCGGTCCTTCCCGTTACAATAAAAGGGACCGGAAAGATCTTGCCGCGGGATTCATGGGACCTTCTGCCCGGAACGATCGATCTGATCTTCCACGATCCCCTTTCAATGAATGGCAGCAGCCGGGAAGATATAAGTGCGCTAAGCAAGGTCGCAGAGGATCGTGTCCGTTCCGCTTTGGGGGATCCGTAAGCTGACTTCAGTGATCGGTGCTTTCCTATGTTACGGTCAGGGACCGGTTCCTGAGATCCCTGAAAATTTCCGCACTGGACTCAATATGCAATACCCAGTAGTAAATTCAAAAATGTCTTCTCTCGACTTGGGTCGAAGCGTCAAGCTCACTAAATTTACCAGGTGAATTCACTTTTTTAGATATGGCTTCAAGCACAACATTGCATACAAATACCGATATAGGAGAGGACAAAGTCACTTTGGAGCGTTTTCAGGCCATTCGTGACCGCTCTGTCCAACTCTGTGCCCCGCTCGAGGTCGAAGACACTGTTTCTCAACCTGCGACTTTCGTGAGTCCGCCCAAGTGGCACCTCGGGCATAGCACCTGGTTTTTCGAGGAATTTCTCCTCGGTCCCCACAAAACGGGCTATCAAAGGTTTCACGAGCAATTTGCTTACCTCTTCAATTCCTATTATGAAAGCGTTGGGGAACGGGTTTCCCGTGATCGGCGGGATGATCTCACCCGCCCTCCTTTCCGAAAAGTGATCGAATTTCGGGAATATGTGGATGAGGCGATCCGTGAGCTTCTTAATGACGGAGGGATAGGGGATGCCCCAGAATTGCATCAGATCCTCGAGCTTGGGCTGCAACACGAGCAACAGCACCAGGAACTGTTGGTCACCGACATCAAATACATCCTCTCCTGCAATCCTTTTATGCCCCATTATCGCAAAAAGAAGCCTGCTTCCGGTAATGGTAGTGCGCCTGATACCGACGCTCGTTACCTGACCTTCGAGGAAGGGATCTACAGGGTCGGGTACGACGGAGAAGGGTTTTGTTACGACAACGAGCTGGAAAATCACCGGGTCTTTCTGGAACGGTTCCGGATCATGGACCGGCCGGTCACGAACGGGGAATTCCTGGAATTCATAGAGGACGGCGGATATCAGGATTTTCGGTACTGGCTCGAAGAAGGTTGGGGTTGGGTGAAGGAGCAGCGGATCGGCTGTCCCCTCTATTGGTTCAAAAAAGATGGTCAGTGGTATCATTATACGCTTGATGGCATAGAGAAAGTGGATCCTTCCCTTCCGGTCACCCATGTCTCTTATTACGAGGCGGACGCTTTCGCCCAATGGAAGGGCATGAGGCTTCCATCGGAGTTTGAATGGGAAGCCGCCTGTAAACAGCTCCATGAAACGGTGCCGGGATCGGCCAACTTTACCGATAAGGAAGCACTGCATCCCGAAAGTCGGAAAGCCGGCGATGATCAATTCTTTGGGGACGTTTGGGAATGGACCGGCAGTGCCTATCGACCCTATCCCGGGTATCGTCAGGCTGGTGGGGCCTTCGGGGAATACAACGGGAAATTCATGGTGAATCAGATGGTCCTCCGGGGTGGTTCCTGTGCCACGCCACGTTCCCATATCCGTTCTACCTACAGGAACTTTTTCCACCCGGATGAACGGTGGCAATTTACCGGCATCCGCCTCGCTGAATATGTTGACTGAAAAAGCGCTCTTTTTATGGCCTCCCAAAATGTGCTTTCTCCGGCGGGGTCCGTGGACCTGAACATGGCTCGTGAGGTCCTTTCCGGTTTGGAGAGCACCCCCAAGTACCTGCCTTCCAAATACCTTTACAATGAAGAGGGGGATAAGCTCTTTCAACGGATCATGGAGACAGAGGCCTATTATCCGAGCGACTGTGAATATGATATCCTGAAGCGGCACAGGGAGGATATCCACAGATCTTTCGCAGCGGATGGCCGGCCCTTTGATCTCATCGAGTTGGGTGCCGGTGATGGCCAGAAGACCCGCGTGTTACTGGAGCACTTGGTGACACGGAAGGCCGATCTTATCTATCGGCCCAATGATATCTCCAATCATATCCTCGAAGAGTTAAAGGCGGAGATCGGGGTAGAGCTTCCTGGTGTGCCGGTTCATCCCATAAGGGCAGAATACCAGGAGGTTTTGCCGCATTTGGAGCAAAGTGAAGGGCGTCGGAAAGTGGTGCTCTTTCTCGGGAGCAACATTGGGAATTTTCCCGATGGTGAAGGGTTGGCGTTCCTCCAGCACCTTGCCCGGAACCTGGAGACCGGGGACCTCGTGATGATCGGTTTTGACCTTCGCAAAGACCCGGCGGTGATTCATCGGGCTTATGATGACCCCGAAGGGGTTACCCGGGATTTCAATCTGAACTTGCTTACCCGCTTGAATCATGAGCTTGGGGCGGATTTCGTTATTGAGGACTTTCTTCATTATCCCATTTACGATCCCCTCACTGGTGAAGCCCGTAGTCATTTGCTGAGCCGGAAGGAACAGACGATCACCTTCCATGCCCTCGATAAGTATGTTCATTTCAAGCCTTGGGAGGCCATTTACATGGAATGTTCCAGGAAGTTCGACCGGGAACTTATTACCGGGATGGCTGAAAGTGCTGGTTTCGAAGAAGTCCTGGATCTTTACGATGCCCGGGAATGGTTTCTTGATGTTATCTGGCGGGTCCCGGAAAGCCCGTAAAGGAGGGCTGGCCGGCTTTTTTTCTCTGCCTTGTTCCGGGTTTCGGATTTAATCGTAGTTTCGCACTTCGAAGGATGACTGAAATGCGAACACGAGCGGCCTGCCTTAAGAGTATCTTCCCTCCGCGTTCAGGTCCTTCTACCTGAAAGCGAAGCAAACGACACCCACCGCACCCGGTCATCTTAAAAGCGCATTTGAGAAAAGGGTGGCGAAGGGGGAGGAATCCACAGAAACGACCAACATGGAAGACCAAGGAATGGGTAAGCGCCGTAAAGCCGGCCACAGAAAGAGGATCAGGAAGCCTGTGAGCCAGGGAGGCGGCCCAAAGAAGAGGAAACCTTCAAAGAAAGGGGGAATGCAGCGGCCATTAAAACCTGAAAACCTTATTAAGGAAGCTGTTCCCCTTTCGGGAGAGTCCGACCCGGAACGTCAGGCTTTTGATTCGTTATCGCTCGATGAGCGTCTTTTGGAGCGTGTTCAACAAAAGGGATACACGGCTATGACCGAGATACAGGAAAGGACCATCGAACCCTTAAAGGCCGGGCATGACCTCATCGGAGTTGCCAGTACGGGTACCGGCAAGACCGGTGCTTTTCTGATCCCTGTTATCGAGCGTTGGCTCAACAGTGATCGCTCTTTTCGGACCATGGTCCTGGTCCCGACCCGGGAGTTGGCCCAACAGGTCCAACAGGAATGTGAGGACCTTACGAAAGGTCTCGGTATCCGTTGCCTGAGTGTCATCGGTGGAACCAGTGTCCGCGATGACGTTAAACGACTTAAAGGCGAACCGGAAGTGTTGGTCGGTACACCGGGACGCATGTTGGATTTGATCGACCGTCGGGCATTGGATCCCGGAGACTTTTCCTCCCTCATCCTCGATGAATTCGACCGAATGCTTGACATGGGCTTTTCTGAGGATGTTCTAAAGATCACGGATAGCATTGGGAGTCGGGAGCAGACAATGCTCTTCTCAGCTACTGAGAACAAGAAACAGAAGGCCCTGACCCGGAAATTGCTGGATGACCCCGTCCAGGTCCGGGTCTCAACAGGAGGAACCCCCGTCGACCATATCGAACAGGATATTGTTCGGGTCGACCGGGATGCGGATAAGTTCGATACCCTTCTTGATATCCTTGGAAAAGAGGGCATTGGCAAAGTGTTGTTGTTCGCAGAGACCAAAAAGCTCGTGGGTCGTTTGGCCAAACGCTTGTGCAGGAACAATGTTCCGGCTGATGAGATCCATGGAGATCGTTCCCAGGGCTACCGAAAGCGGGCACTCAACAAGTTCCGTTCGGGTCGGGTTCGTATCCTTGTTGCTACGGATGTGGCTGCCCGTGGTATCGATGTAGAGGATGTGACCCACGTGATCAATTATGAGCTGCCGCGCGATATGGACAGTTACATGCATCGCATTGGGCGTACCGGCCGTGCGGGAAAGACCGGCAAGGCGCTCACCCTGGTGGATTGACCTCAACGGCACGTTCTTCGCCCACGTAAAGAAGGAAACCCTTCACGAATTCGTGCCCTGCTTCTTTTAAAAGTTTTATGTAGCGCTTCACTTGGTCATGATCGGAAGCAGTCTCGCTCCCGGTCTTGAAATCGATCACAATGGTGCCCTGAAGTCCCCGGACCACCCGGTCTGGACGGTAGATCCCACCATTCGGGGCAATGATCTCGCGCTCCCGATAGATCTCCAGGGAAGGATCGAACCATTCACGGGTCGGTGACCCCTGGAGCAATCGTTCCAGACGATCCTGTAAGGAGGGGGTCTCATCTGCTTCGATGAGCCCTTCTGAGCGGGCTTCTTCGATTGCTTGACCCACTTCATCCCGGTTATCGATACGGGCCAGAATGCTGTGGATCTTTTCACCATGCGCCCGTTTTCCTTCAGGGTCCTCGACCGACCAGCTTTCCGGTGCTTGTTGGCTTATGACCTGACGGCCCCGCCATGGGTGGGAGGGAAGTTGGTCAACGAGGGGCTGTTGCTCGAGCGGCTCAGGTCTTTCTGTAGCTGAACTGTCCGGATAACCGAGGGTCAGGGTCTGGGTTGCCTCATCCCATGCGCTTTCCGCAGTGGCGATATTGTAAATGTACTCTGCAATGGAGTTTCCGTTTTTGAGGTCGCGTGCTTTGGTGAGCACGAACAACCTTTCTTCCGCTCGGGTCATGGCTACATAGAGGAGATTGAAATTGTCGATCCGGCTAAGGGCCTGCTCTTCTTCGTATTGCTGGTGAAAAGGGGTTTGGGCAAGTTGTTTTTGAACCGGTAGAATAGCGGTCTTAAGGCCTTCGGTATAAGCTTTTGTGTTCACCCAGATGTAGCGCTGGCCAAAACGGACGTTCCAGTCCGCAAAGGGAAGGATGACGACCGGGAATTCAAGTCCCTTGGCACTGTGGATCGTCATCACCCGTACCGCGTTCACCCCTTCGGGGACCTTGATGGATAGGTTGTCGGAGCGCTGGTCCCAGTCATCAAGAAAAGCTTCGATCTCATTGTCCCGTTTGGTGCTGAATCCGTGAACGTGGTCGAGGAAGAACTGTAAAAAGGCCGTGGCCGGTTGGTTGAGCTTAAAGGTCTGAATGAGGCTTTCGGTAGCCTCGTACAAGGGTTCGTAGAGGAGGCGTTCGAGGTTTTGGTCGTAGCCCTGGTCACGGAGGTATTCTTTCAGGTCGATGTAGGTTTGTTTTTGGCCTGAACTGTAGTGTGCGAGGTCCTGATGGCCAGCTTTTCTCCCGGCTCGGCTCTCCAGAAAAGCAATTGCATTGAGTTTTGCCGTTTCGTTATCGAAATGGCGGAGATAGCGAAAAATGGAAATGAGGAATTGAACAACGGGATGCTGTTTGAGCAGGAGACTTTCCGAGGAGATCACATCGATCCCGGCCTCGGTAAGGTGACGGGCGAGTTCCGTTCCCTTTTCATTGGTCCGCGTCAGAATTGCGATATCTCCGTTGTGATAGCCTTCCCGAAGGGCTTCCCTTACCACTTTTTCTGTCTCTGTGAGCATTTGGGTGGCATAATCCTCAGTGTCCTCCAGCGAACGGATCTTTACGTAACCCTTCTCTTCTTTTTCGTTGGTCTTTTGTCGGGTGTCTTGATAGAGGGTCTCGCGATAGGGGTCGGGAAGATGTTGGGCAAGTTGTTCGAAGAACCGATTGTTGGCTTCCACAATTCCTTTCCTTGAACGACGGTTCACCTCAAGGGTCTCAACATGGTAGTGTTGGCGGAGAACAGGTTCTTTTTCGCGGATGAGGGGCTCCTCCTCGCCCCGGTGGATCGCGGGAAGTTTACGGAATTGTTCAACATCTCCGTTCCGCCACCGGTAGATCGCTTGCTTTCCGTCTCCCACCAGCATGGTTCGGTGTCCGCCCGATAAAGCGTTCTCAATAAGGGGCAGGAAGTTTTGCCATTGCATGACTGAAGTGTCCTGGAACTCATCGATCAGAAAATTCCAGTAGCGTTCCCCGATGCGTTCGTAAATGAAAGGGGCGGGTTCTTTGCGCACCCAGCGAGCGATCGTCTTGTTCAGGTCTGAGATGAGGAGCAGGTCGTTCTCAGCCTTGAGCTCTTCCAATATTTTTTCAACTTCCCCGATCAGGGCAAGACCCGGTATATTGCGGTCGAGCATATCATAGAGCTGGACATTGGCCAGGTGCTCATCGAGGTACGTGAGCGCCTTTTGGTATAGCTCAGAAAGGGTGGGGGTGATGTGATCGATCGCTGCCCGGTCCCGGTCGTCTGCTTTTTTAGCTGCCAGTATCCCTTTGTTGAAAGCTTTTTGGACGGTGGAACTTGGATAGAGGTTTTCTATCCTTTGGTCCCTGAGGTAAGTGAAGTATTTGTGGATACCGCTTTTGGCACCCCCGGCTAACCGGTCCGGTGTAAGGTCAGCCTCCTCAATGGCTTCGAGCGCTTCTTCACCGATCCTTTTGAGGTAAGCAAGGGCTTCCTTTTTCTTTTGTTGAATGCTTTTTTGGGCTGACTTGAAGTCCGATATGCCATATTCTCTGAGCTCCTCGATGTGCCGTTCACTCGCTTCGTCCAGGAGATTGGTGGCGAATGCGATCAATTCTTTTTCAATGTGCCAGCTTTTTTCATCCGCAGCCTTTTGTTCGGTAAAATCCAGGATGAACTCGGTCAGGGTCTCATCCCGACCGATCCTGTTCATCAGGAGATCAACGGAACGTTCCAGCAACTCCTCTTCCTCGACCTCCACCTCGAAGTCCTCGGGAACGTCGATGTCCTTTGCGAAAGCGGATATCACCCGATGGACGAACTTGTCGATCGTGGATACAGACAGATCGGTATAGCGGTGAAGGACTAGCCGAAAGGTCCCCCGGGCTCGTTCCCGGACCGTTTCTTCTTCCAATCCCGTATCTTCTGTAATGTGTCCCATGAGCACGGGATCGTGTTCCGGATGGCCGGATGGTGTTGAAAGGCTCCTGAGCGCACCGATCAGGCGGTTTTTCATCTCATTGGCCGCCTTGTTGGTAAAGGTGATGGCCAGGATATGGCGGAAACGCCGGGGGTCAGAAGCGGAAAGGGCCAGGGTCAGGAAGGTCCGGATGAGGGTATAGGTCTTTCCCGACCCGGCGGATGATCGGTAAATGAGGAAGTTTCCGGAACTTTGGCTAAGCAATGGACCGTCCTATTCGATCAAGCCGATCTCGAAAAGACCGTTTCGGCCATTGGCCTCGAGTTTTTCCTGGGTCGGGAAGTGGCCGCGCATCTTTTTCGGGAGCTGGTCGAGGTCCAGTGTGTCGGGTTCCTTGAACAATTGCTCGAGGTTGACGATCACCTCGATGTTGATGTCGCGATTCAGCTTAACGGAATCGAGATCGAAGTTCACGCGAAAGTGGTTGTTCTCGTACCGGGTATTAGCACCGGTCGTATCTCGGGCTTTTCCCATATAAAGATCGTAAGGCTTCAGGGAGTCGTTGTCCGTTTTGTATTTTCCGTCCATTTGTAAATAATGATAACCCCCGCCCAATCTTTGAGGCCAATCCCAATCGATCGCTGATAACCCGGGAAATCTGCCGACCACATTGTCATCCTCCTGAAAACCGAAATTGAAAGAAAGGTCGTATAACGTTGTCTCCTTCAGGTTATTCGGTAAGGTGTACCGAAGGCTCTCATTGTTCGGGAAAGGGCGGTCGGCATCCGGCTCGATCCATACCAGGTGAAAACCGTTATCCGTGTATTCCCCATAATTGGCCCTTTCAAGAGAAAGCCGGGAGATCGCGAAACGCAAACGCGAGATACTGTGTTCATTTCCGGCTGCATTGGTGAATCGCAGGTCGTTCATCGCAATGATATCCCCGTTGTATTGCGGTCGGAAGGAAATATTGATCTGGTGGAAGTTTTTCCCGCTATTGGGTGTTTCTATTTCATCACCCCGGCAAGCACTGAGGATAAAGGAAAAAGTCAGAAGTCCGAAAAGGCAGTTCCTGGTCAGCTTTATGCGCTTGGTCCTTTGCTTCATAAAGGTGGCTTTCAATAAGAACTTTTGAATGGACCTTGGTTTTTATTACCCGAGGACCTTTTTGAGTTTATTTTCCAATTCTTTTCCGCGAAGGCCCTTGGCTATGATCTTGCCCTGCTCATCGATCAGAACGGTGTAGGGAATGCTGTTCACGTTGTATTTTTTGGCCGCCCGACTTGACCAGAATTGGAGGTCGCTAACGTGGATCCAGGGAAGGCCGTCTTCTTCAATGGCTTGTTTCCAATCCTTTTTGCGCTTATCGAGAGATACCCCATAGATCTCAAAGCCTTTGTCCTTGAATTTGTTATACATTTTGACCATGCGTGGATTCTCGATGCGGCAGGGTTTGCACCAGGAAGCCCAGAAGTCAACGAGAACGACCTTGCCGCGAAGAGCGGAAAGCGAAACGGGCTTTCCCTGGGGGTTTTTCATTTTGATCTCTGGCGCTTTTTCTCCTTTTGCAAGCTTTGGGTCCTGATCTTTTTGTTGATCCCGTCGTTTTTGCTGTTCCTTGTATTTTCTGACTTTCCTTAATTGTTTACGCAACTTGGCGTAATAAGGAGAATGGCTCATTTTATCTTCCAGCGCATTGGCAGCTTTTTTGAAATATTCCTCGTGTTTTATGGGTTGGAGAAGAGACAAGGCCGGTAATACGGCGGGTGAGGCTTTGTTCTCCTCCACGAAGGAGGTCAGGTAATCGAGATAGGCTTTCCGTTCCTTCCGGAATCTTCTGGTCAGCAATTTTATCTTTTCGTTGTCTTTCGCGTTCTTTCGTTTAGTGTTGAGGGAATCCAGCAATTGTTGCTGAACGGATACGGTGTCATAGTATTCCTGTAACAGGGCTGTATGCTTGGATCCTTTCACGTCCGCTTTGCGGTCAAGGCTTCCTCCTTTTGCTCGTATCTCGATGGATTCACTGGAATCGGTGATCAGGACCAACTTGTTCTGGTCGTTGATCTGAACTTGGTAGAAGTCCAGTTTGCCGGCCGGATTGGGCATAGAGAACGAGCCGTCCTGTGCGATCTTGGCTGAATCCAGTTTCTGGAACTGGTTTTGATCAAAAGCATTGAAGTAGATCCATCTTTCCTGGGCATTCGGAACGGTCCCCTTGATCCTGGTGCCTTCCATGGCATTATCATGGCTCCCGTTCTGACAGCCAATGACCATTAGTAGGATCGGTAGTGAAGCGATCAGTTTTGCGTAGGGTCGGTATTTCATCGGTTCTGAATTGGAGTTCATTCCTCCTCTAATTTCTGCCGGACCAATTTGTCCGCGGTTTTGGGGTCGGCTTTTCCTTTGGACCGTTTCATGACCTCTCCCATGAAGAGTTTAACGAGGCCGGTTTTCCCGTTCTTGTATTCCTCCACTTTGTCGGGATATTGGGCAAGCGCTTCTTCGACGAAGCGCAGGAGCTTTGATTCATCGGAGTCCTGAATAAGGTCTTTTTCCTCGGCCACCTGCTCAGGTGTTTGATCGGGGTTCTGTAACAGGACCGGAAAGATCTCTTGTTCGGCCACGGAGTGGCTCACTTTGCCACTGTTCACCAAAGCGATCAGTTCTGCGATCCGGATCGCGCTGATGGGAAGGTCTTCTATGGATGCGGCATTTTCATTCAGCCACGATTTCACCGGGCCCATTACCCAGTTGGCTGCGGCTTTGTAATGTTGGGTCTGTCCGATCAGGTCCTCGAAGAAGAGCGCGATGGATTTTTCATCGGTCATGACGCCTGCATCGTATTCGGAGAGCCCCAGTTCCTCGGTGTACTTTTGGAACAGTTGGCGGGGCATGGGAGGGAGGTCGGCCCGGGCTGCCTCCATTTCCTTTTCTGTGATGCGGATGGGCTGGAGGTCCGGTTCGGGAAAGTAACGGTAATCGTGGGCTTCTTCTTTTCCCCTGAGCCCGATCGTCTTTCCGGAAACGGCATCGAAGTTCCGCGTTTCCTGCACCACCTTTTCGCCCTTTTCGAGAAGGTCTATATGGCGCTCGATCTCGAATTCGAGTGCCCGCTTCACGTTCCGGACGGAGTTCATGTTCTTTACTTCTGTCCTTGTCCCGTAAGTTCCACTGTCTTTGTGCATGACCGAGACGTTGGCGTCGCAACGGAGAGAACCTTCCTCCATATTCCCGTCGCAGATGTCCAGATACCGCACCAGTCGGCGAATCTCTGACAAATAATGGTAGGCTTCTGTCGGGGAATTGATATCGGGTTCGGTCACGATCTCCAGGAGCGGGACACCAGCCCGGTTAAGGTCGATGAGGGAATGCCACGGATCCTGATCGTGAATGCTTTTGCCGGCGTCCTCCTCCATGTGGATCCGGGTCAGCCGTACAGCTTTTTCTTGTCCTTTCTCGTCCTCGGTAGGCAGCGATCCGCCCCGACAGATCGGTGTTCGCTCCTGCGTGATCTGATAGCCCTTGGGAAGGTCCGCGTAAAAGTAGTTCTTGCGGTCGAAGTGGATCCTTTCGCTGATATCGGAACCACAGGCCAGCCCCAGTTTGAGGGCGTAGTGAAGAACTCGCTCATTAAGCTTGGGGAGGGTGCCCGGATGGCCAAGGGTGATCGGGGTCACGTTGGTGTTCGGCATGGCCCCGTATTCATTTTTGTCGGAAGAAAAAGCTTTGCTCCGTGTCAGAAGCTGGGCATGTACTTCCAGTCCGATAACGGGTCGATACCCTGCTTTTCGATCCTCACCTGCCATAGTTAAGGTCGGGTTTTGATCAATTTTTTATGAAAGGTCCTTTCTTCCGGTGTCCGGATCTTTAGAAAGTATGTTCCGGGAGCGAGTGAACGATCCGGGTTCAGTTCAGTTCGCCCATGAATTTCGGGAAGCTCCTTATCAAAGACCGTTTTCCCGGTGATATCGGTTATGGTGATCCTGCTCTCGCCTTTTATTGAGCGTTTGGAAAAAAGCTTCAGTTCGTCCTGGAAAGGGTTGGGATGAACGGAGAGGACAGGATCGTTCGAGACCTCTTCCGGAAGATCGACGGTCTGTTCGGCATCGAGGACATACAGGCCGCTTTGCATATCCGAGACAAGAATGAGGTCGGAAGGGAGGAACGGGTATACGCCCCAGGCGCCTTTGAAGCTTGAATAACCCTGCTCGGGGTAGGTGTCGTAATAACCTGCCAGTTCAGGGGATGCGGGGTCGCTCAGGTCCCACATGTAAAAGCCGTCGTGGTAATGCGAGACATAGAGCTTCCCATCGTGCACGATCTGGTTATGAGCGACGGACCCTTGTGGGTCCTCCCCGGAATAAAAGGTTTCAACGACCTGCATGTTCGAGAGTTGGCTGACGTCAACGGCCTTCATTTCCATCCCATGCTCCTCGTCGGCAAAGTAATAATGGTCTCCTTTTTCGGTCGTCCAGCCGCTGTGGTTGTAATCCTGGTCGGGGTAATTGGTCAGGGACCCGAGGACTTCGGGGTTACTGGGGTCTTTCATGTCAAATACGTACAACCCGGTGTTCCCCAGATTCCCAAAGGCCGTGTCATTCCTTACATAGATGTCATGGAAACCATCGATCTGATCATATGAGCTGAGGGGCATGGGATCCGTGGGGTCATCAAGTGAAAAAATGCGGAGGTCATTGGTCGTATTGTTCGCATTGGTCACAGAACAGGCGTACATTTTGCTGGTGGCCGTATCGATGAAGATGTTGTGGGCCTGCATGAAGTGTTCATCTGAATCATAGACGAGCTCCACGGAATCGGGCAAGTGGCTCAGGTCGGCTATTTGGAGGGTTGACTCCCCCTCGTCGCATACCATGTAGAGATATCCTTTGTGATCATGGAAGTCCCGGTGAACGATATCCGTTCCCTGGTCGGCACCGGGAATGAAATCCACCTCTTTGATCGAACCGGTATCGGAGATCCGTATGATATGGGTGCCGTTGGTGGAACCGATCACGCCGTATTCACGGCCATCAACACTGAAACCCCAGACTTCGTTGTAGGTATTCCCGTAAAAGGAATTGGTCGGAAGGGTGGAATCCGACCAGGTCCCAACGAGGTCCACGTTCATGGAGTCCTGTGAAGATCCTTCCAGCGGTAATGCAAAAGCTACCGCGATGATCAAAAGGGATCGGTGGTACAAGTTCATAGGTCAGGAGGACGGTTGATAACGGGTGAACCCGGAGCTGGGCACAGGTCTCCAGCCCCTCTATCCATCCAAAGATACAAGACATGGAGCAAAGTCACTTACGGGAGCCGATCGCTCTTTTTGACCGTCTCCGTTTTCTTATCGAACCGTGACTTGATAGGGAAGTCGGGCCTGGATCCCTTCCATTTTGGTCAATGAACGAATATAGCGGAATCGTTTGTAGATCCGGTACCCGTGGTCGCCGAATTCGCTTTTGATGAGCTTGGTCCTGGCTTTCCCCGTCAGTTTGTCCATAACCTTTTCGATCGGGGATTTGATCTCGGGGAGCGCACGGGTTTCGTAATCCTCGATCTCAGCCAACTCGGCCGCTTTCTCAATGGCTTTTTTCATGCCCCCCAATTCATCAACGAGACCATTGTCAAGGGCGTCAAGCCCACTCCAGACACGTCCTCTTCCAAGGCTGTCCACCATTTCTGTGCTCATGTCGCGGCCCTTTGCCACCTTTTCAATAAAGGTCTGGTAGGTTTCGACGATCCCCTGGTTCATGACCTTCCTTTCCTTTTTGTTCATCGCCCGATTGATCGTACCGAGGTCGGCGTGAGGATTGGTCCGGACCCGTTCGAAATTAATGTCGAGGTTCTCTTCGTAAAAAGGTTCTGTGTTGGGTATGATCCCGAATACGCCGATGGACCCCGTGATCGTATTGGGCATGGCATAAATGTGGTCAGCAGCGCAGGAGATGTAATATCCCCCGGAAGCAGCAACATCTCCCATGGAAACGACGACCGGTTTTTCATCCCTTGTTAGGACCACTTCCCGCCATATAACATCCGAGGCAAGGGCGCTTCCCCCCGGAGAGTTAACGCGGAGGACGACGGCTTTCACGCTCGAGTCTTTCCGGGCGTCCCGAATGGCTTCTGAGGTCTCTTTTGACCCGATGGTGGCAGGGCCTCCTTTGCCGCCTTCGATCCCACCCGTACAATAAACAACAGCGATCTCCTTATCACTTTTCTTTTCTTTTTCCTTCTTATCCTTTTTATCAGGAAGTTCAGCATCCATGTATTCGGGGAACTTCACGTAATTGATATCGTCATTGGTCTCCACATCGAGCCTTTCCCGCAGATCAGCGAGGAATTGGTCCTTGTACCTTATCGTGTCCACCATCCCTCGGTCAAGGGCATCCTCTGCATCGCGAATGCTTAAGCTGTCCGCGTACGTATTCAGTTTTTCCGTTGATATCCCCCGACTTTCCGATATATCACTGAGGAGTTCCTGCCACTGATCGTTGAGGTAAGCCTGTGTTTGTCGGCGGTTCGCATCGGTCATCTCTTCGTAGATGAGCGGTTCT
>CAYVSK010000039.1:17852-19773 GCA_964453635.1 uncultured Weeksellaceae bacterium
TCTACCGCGCTTTTGTATTTGTTGTCGGGCCCCCGCAGGATCTGGACATCCATGTTGATCTTGTCCAGCATCCCTTTCATGTACATGATCTCGGAACTCAGGCCCTGAAAGGTCATTCCGCCTTCCGGATGGAGGCTCAGCCGGTCGGCAGTGGAGGTGAGGTAATAGCCTTTGTGCGTAAAGTTTTGGCTGTGGGAGATAACGAACTTGCCACTATCCTTGAATTCCGTCAAAGCCTTGCGGATCTCTTTTAAGGTGGCCATTCCTGACGGAACTGAGGAGAGGTCCAGGTAAATGCCTTCGATCCTCTCATCCTTAGCGGCCTTTTCAACGTTCTCGAGAATGTCGTTCAGCCCCATTTTCCGGGACATGCTCACCCCACCCAAGAAGCTGAAATCGAACCGGGGTTTGGTGCCGCGATCGGCGATCGGTTGGTCGAATTGGATCCGAAGTACGGAATTGTCCTCTACATCCACCTTTTGATCCTTGTAAAAGGTCATTCCGCTCATGGTGGTCGCGACCATTGTGGCAATGGTTATTACGCCGATGCCGGCCACAACGAGCATGGCCACGATCGATCCGACGAAGCAGGCAAGGCTTTGTTTCAGGAATTGTTTCATCGTAATTCGGTTTTCAGGTCTGCATTTGAAGCTCCCAAATTAAAGAGGTCGAACAAAGAATAAAAGGGTGCGTGTTATGGATGGTCGCATTTTTTGATGAAAGGTGTGGTAAAAGTGATCCGGAAGATCCCCCGGAGATGGACGGGTCATTTTTCCTTCCCTCCGTTGTCCTTTAGCGTTTCGGCGTTCTTTAGGACCTTTTCCTGGAGTTGCTCCCGGTATCTGTCCATGTTCTGTCGGACCTTCTGGTCCGAAATACCGATCATGCGGGCTGCCAAAAGCCCGGCATTTTTGGCATTGTCAAGGGCTACGGTGGCTACAGGGATACCGCCGGGCATTTGAAGGATGGACAGGACCGAATCCCAGCCGTCCAGGGAGTTCCGGGATCTGATCGGGACGCCGATCACGGGCAGGGATGTGTAGGAGGCGGTCATTCCCGGCAAATGAGCAGCTCCCCCGGCTCCCGCAATGATCACTTTGATGCCCCTGTCCACGGCATTCCGGGCATAGTCCGCCATCCGGTCAGGCGTTCGGTGTGCCGAAACGATCTCGGTCTCACAGGGAACCCCCAATTCCTCAAGGATCTCCCTGGCTTCTTTCATGACGGGCATGTCCGATTGACTGCCCATGATGATCCCGACCTTGTTTTCCATGGAATTGCTTCTTATTGTTTTTCGTCCGTGCTTTTTAAATGATCTCTGGGCCCCT
Organism: uncultured Weeksellaceae bacterium; assembly: GCA_964453635.1. Taxonomy (GTDB): domain Bacteria; phylum Bacteroidota; class Bacteroidia; order Flavobacteriales_D; family CAYVSK01; genus CAYVSK01. Next base: position 19,181 of record CAYVSK010000039.1, read on the forward strand.
CCACTGCCACCAACTCCTTGACCCTTTCTGCTTTTTTCCGGGCTTTGCCCAGGTCCTTGTCCAGTACGGTAATGTGTCCCATCTTTCTGTAAGGGCGGGTCTCTTTTTTCCCGTAGAGGTGTATACGGGCGCCTTCTATTCGCATGACGTCCATCATCCCCCTGTATCGGACAGCCCCTTTTTGGTCACTAGCCCCGAGGAGATTGACCATTACAGCGGGGCAAAGGGGATCCGTTGCTGCGAGGGGAAGGTCCATGATCCCACGAAGGTGTTGTCCGTATTGGGAACTGAGATTGGCTTCAATGGTGTGATGTCCACTGTTATGGGGACGGGGAGCAGCCTCGTTCACGAGGAGTTCGCCCTTTTTTGTGAAGAACATTTCAACGGCCATGACCCCATTCAGGTCATAAGCATGGGCGACCTTTTCCCCGATAAAGCGGGCCTCTGCTTCGGTCTTGGGATCAAGGTCGGCAGGTGAGAAAAGGTGATCCACGAGATTGGCACGGGGATCGAAGACCAACTCCACCAACGGGAAAACGGCCGATTCTCCGGACGGATTACGGGCGATGATCACAGCCAGTTCCTTTTCAATA
>CAYVSK010000039.1:19783-23107 GCA_964453635.1 uncultured Weeksellaceae bacterium
GACCTTTTCCTCGATAACACTGGGATCATCAAAAGCCTGGTCGAGGGGATCCGCTTGGGAAAGGACCTGGACGCCCTTTCCGTCGTAGCCCCCTACCCTTAATTTTTGCACAAAGGGCCTTTCATGGGAAATCTGGGTCATGTCGGACCGGCCGTCCACGAGTTGAAAAGGTGCGGTCGGGATCCCGTTCTCCTTATAAAACATTTTTTGGGCGCCTTTGTCCTGTATCAACCCCAGGGTTTCCGGGGACGGGCGGACGGTGACGCCGTGGTCCCGAAGTGCATACAAAGCTTCCAGGCTCACATTCTCGATCTCGATCGTTACGATGTCCTTGTCCTTCCCGAATTCGAAAACGGTCGATGGGTCCTGGAGATCCCCCTGGGTAAAGGAACTGGCCACGCTTTGACACGGGGCTTGGGGGTTGGGATCGAGGACATGGATCGGTATGCCGATGTCCATGGCCTCCCGGATCAGCATGCGGCCCAATTGTCCGCCACCAAGAACCCCTATATGGGGATCGTTATGGAAATCCGGTGTCATGCCGACAAATATAAAGTACGCGGCCGATCCGGGGCAAATGAAGAGAAAGGGACTTGGGGTCGTCAGGAGGAGAAGCTATGCATCATGGCGGCCCCCTTATTCGCGGAATTCATTTTCCCTCCCTTTTGGATCTCCCGAGGTTGCTTTTTGAAGTTTTTTCCGTTCGAGCATTACGAATGATCCTGTATTTTGGCAAATGGGAGAGCATATCCACGTAATGTTCGTGAAAGCGATCGGGGTCGGTTCGTAGGCGGATCTGCCCTGTATCCGCTCGAATGACCAGGTCCTGGTACTGTCCCTGATCGATCATTTGGTCCCAAAGATGCATTTGGGTAAAGGTGGTACCCCACCCGCGGATATGGTCCTTTTGAACGGCCATGGCGGATATCCACCAGGCGCTGTCCCCAATGGGCCGATTCAGGTAGTAAAGGTCTCCGTATTCCGTGATCTTTCCGTAGAAGAAGGTGTCCCGGGTCGCATCTTCTACAAATGTCGATCGCGCACGATCGTTGTGATCGACCAAATAAGTCACGGTATCCTTCCCCACCAGAAGTTTGAAACGATCGCCGAGGATCTGGCGGGGATCTTTTCCTTTCCCTTTCATTGAACGTTCAAAACGGCTCTTGGGATGAACGCGCTCCCTTTCCTCTTTTTCCTGGACACAATGGACCAGAAAAAGAGGAAGAAGCAGTAAGAGAAGGGGGGCTTTTGCTTTGATCAGGATCGGGTGTTCCACGGGCGAATGTAATAATGGCACTCAAACAAGGATAAAAATGGCATTTTGTCAGTAAACTACAGACCTGTTCCGTCAAAATTTCCTTTTGGATCGTTCGGTATAGGTTTTGATGAATATAAGATGAAGTAATACAATAAAATGTCGAACCCAAAAATCGATGAGCTATGACATTGCTAAAAAGAAGAGATAAGGACGTGGGTACAAACGTACCGAATCTTTTTGAAGATTTCTTCGGGAGTGATCTTTTTGACCGGCTCGGTGCCATGAGCGGTGGGTCCAACCTGCCCTCGGTTAACATCCGGGACCAAAAGGATCGTTATTCTATCGAAGTTGCTGCACCAGGCCTGAACAAGGACGATTTCAATGTGGAGATCGATGAGGGTGCCCTGACCATCTCCTCTTCCAAAGAAGCGTCCGATGAGCAGAAAGAAGGGGATTATACCCGCAGGGAGTTCAATTACACGGCTTTCCAGCGTACATTCACCCTACCCGATACGGTGAAAGAGGATGACATCAGTGCGGAATACGAGGATGGTGTACTTTACATCAACATCCCCAAGAAGGAAGAGGAAAAGCGTGAGAAGAAGAAGATCGACATCAAATGAGGCCACGCTTCAAACCAGAAGAAAAGGCGTCCAATTATAGGGCGCCTTTTTTTTATATTCGGGCGATCGATCTTACGTGATCGTACTTTGAGCCGAACCAAAAAGAAGCATTATGACCAACATTAAACACATTTTATGCGGTGCGTCCTTATTTGCCGTGGCTTTTGGCCTGAAAGGCCAGATCACCATTGACACCTCGGATTTCGTTCATGCCGGGGAATCATACAGGACCGCCACGGATACGATGCCCGGAATTGACATGGGGAGCTCCGGTGGGTCGCAAACCTGGGATTTTACTGGTCTTCAGGAAAGTACAGGAGATACAGTGACCTATTTCAAGCCTTCCCAGACCGCTTATGGTGACAGTTATTCCAATGCGGAATACGCCAGTAAGTTCGGCGGCATCGCTGGTGGTGGTGCCGGTGGCCCTGGCGGTGGTGGAGGAGGTGGACAGAACATCTCCTACATCTATGGCATCAAGGATGGTGATGGCGTTAAGAGCATGGGTTTTGCTGCCAAAGTTCTGGGATCCCCATTGGTGGTCCCCGCGAAGAACCCTGAGCTCAATTATATGGCCCCTGCAACCGAAGGTGATGTTGCTACCGATGATGCATTGTACAAGGGAAAGATAGGGCAGGATCCCAGTGATCCGGATACCACCTTCAAACGCAGGGTGACCAAGATCCTGGAGGTTGATGCTTATGGAACGCTGGCTTTACCCGATATAGGTACAGTGGATGTGCTTCGTATAAGGGACTTCTCTGTGAACCGTGATTCCGCTATTGTCGGTGGCCTTGGGGGTTTCGAGATCGCACACGATACCACGGTCACTTATCGTTTCATAACCAATGAGGCGGGTTATGGTGAGGATGTGGCCCAGGTTGAGGTCGCTTCCTCCAATGAGGATTCGGTCCTCAGCGTAACCTATGTCAAGGAGCTCGATCCCGACCCGAAGGCCTTCTTTACGGTAAGTGACACAAATCCTTCTACCACGCAGGGGGTTGACTTCTTCAATTCATCCGGAGGGACTTCCTGGATGTGGGACTTTGGTGACGGGTCTACGTCAACGCTCCATCAACCGACCCATGCATACGACTCAGCCGGGCTTTATACGGTGAAGCTCGTGGTCTCCGGGAACGGAATGGAGGATTCTTTGGTAAGGGAAGACAAGATCCTCGTTAACGCGCTGTCCGTCGATGATGAAAAGGCGTTGGATATTGGGGTCTCTCTTTTCCCCAATCCTGCTGCTGAAACGTTGCAAATGGAATTGGATGGGGTGGAGCCCGGACAATACCGCCTGGATCTGATCGACATCATGGGCAAGACAGTGCGTTCGGAAGAAATGCAACTTCGTTCTTCGACGGAACGGAAAAGCTTTGATGTTCGCTCCCTTCCTTCCGGAACCTATTTCTATCGGATCTCCGACCAGGGAGGCAAGGCCAA
>CAYVSK010000040.1:0-22348 GCA_964453635.1 uncultured Weeksellaceae bacterium
GTCAAAGATGATGACGTCGATAGGTTGCAGGTGTAAAGACGGTAACGTCAAAGCCAAGCAATACTAATCGCCCGTTAGCTTTCAAGTGTGGACAAAACAGATCGCTTGTTAATAGGGTCCCTCGTAACAACCCGTTCCCCCTTTCCGATATGTCTGAGGTATTGCGCCCCTTGGCGCGTAAAAGCTAAGGTGACCAAAGCGGTGGGGTACACCTCTTCCCATTCCGAACAGAGCAGTTAAGCCCACCAGCGCAGATGGTACTGGGGTCTAACCCCGGGAGAGTATGTCGTCGCCGCTTTTTATTAAAAAACCCGGCTTGAGTATTCAAGCCGGGTTTTTTTGTGTTGTTGTAGAACCGCGATGCATCGCGATTCTACAACAACAACAACACCAAGTCAACCCCATTCATTCAGGCCACCGGCTCCGCCGTCATCTCCAACATCTTGCTAACCGCCTTCTGTATGCCTTGGTGGACCTCCGTAATACTGGCCTCCATGTTGTAACAAGGAGCTGTCGCGATCTTGAGGTCCTCGTCCAATTGGACCTCGTAAGCTTCCTTTTCAACCGCTTGCGCACCAGTGGCCTCAACGCCTTGCTTGATGCCGGCAATGTCATAGGGGGATGGGGAAGCTGTGGTGCCGACCGTGAGGGAAGGCTTCTTATCGGTCCCTTCGAGGGCCTTGGCAACGACCGTCGGACCCATGCATACTGCGGCAATGGGTTTGCCCTTCTCTACGGCTGCCCGGATCTGTGATTTGACATCCTCCCGGATGGCTCCTTCAGGCCCGGCAAAAGCCCAGTCGGTGAAATTTTTGGCGGCCCCGAATCCGCCGGGAATGGCGAGGCCATCCAGCTCATCCATCGTGACCTTGTTCATGTCCTGAATATCCCCCCTGGCGATACGGGCGGATTCGATGAGGACGTTGCGCTTTTGGTCCATTTCCTCCCCGGAGGTGTGGTCGAGGACGTGATACTGCTCCATGTCGGGTGCGATACAGACCGCCTCCGCATTGTTGTTGGCGATCTCCAAAAGGGTGAAAACGCTTTCGTGGATCTCGGCCCCGTCGAAGACCCCGCAGCCTGAGAGTAGTACGCCGATCTTTTTCTTATTGGCCATTGTTCTTGATCATTTTGTGGTTCTACTTGATCTTATCCTTTCCCACTAAGTTCGTCATTTTTTCCCGGGGAGGCAATTGGACCTTATCCGGGAGAGGGAGGCGAGGTTTTACGGGACTTTATTCTGCTTCGTCGCCCTCCCCATCCTTCAACGGTGGAACGGAACCGGGGTAGTGTCGGTTAAAGAAGCTGTTCCGCAGGGAATCCATGCGATCCATCATGTCCCTTATCCGAAACCGGTCCCGTTCCCAGCGGTCCCGGAAATAGTCCTCCCAGAAGAAATCCCGGTAGAATATGGAATCCCGCAGCATGGGGTTCTCCACACTTCGCTCCCACATGGTGGGGAAATGTTCATTGAAATAATCCCGGAAAGAACGCATTACACTATCGACGCTCACTGAAACGGAATCCCCTTCCATGTTGGTGTAGGACCAAGTGTAGGTGGAATCGTAGCGGATGACGTTGCCTTCCTCGTCCGTTTTTTTGTTCACCTCCCAGCGTACGTGGGGGCGCTCGTCTTCTTGCGCGTGGCTCTTTTGGCTGGCCTCACCGTCGTCCTGGGCCGGACTTCCTTTACCAATAAGAGCTATGGCCAGGATGATCATGAGTTTTCGCATAGGCTTATAGTTTTTTGGACCCTTGATAGGCCTTATTTTTGGCGACCCTCCGCAAAAAATTGGTTATTTTCCCGAACGATCCAAGCCCTCGGGTATGCACTTGAAAGAACATGCCGTCCATACTTGTTTTCTTTTCCTCCTTCTTGCATCGGGCATTGCCTTTGGCCAGGTACCGGAGGATACCGATATCGCTCAAGACAAGGAACACCTGATCGTGGGGGCGACACATTCACCGCCTTTCATGTTCAAAGAGGACGGGGATTTCCGTCGAGGGGTGGCCTTCGACCTTTGGCAGAACATTGCGGAGGATATGGGGGTTACCTACGAGTTCCGTGAGTACGAGCTCTCGGGGATGTTGGAGGCCTTGAGGAACGGGGATGTGGACCTTTGTGTGAATCCCCTCACAGTGAACAGTGAGCGGATAAAAGGAATGGATTTTTCCTTCCCCTTCTACAGCACCAACCTCGCCATTTTGGTGCCCCGGGAGGAGGAAGGGCTGATGTATTACCTCCAGAGCGTATTTTCCGTGGCTTTTCTCCAGGCCGTCCTCCTGCTGGCCCTGGTCATCTTCGTGTTCGGTTTCTTGCTTTGGTTGGTGGAACAGCGGGGGGACCCTGACATGTTCCAGAGAGGATGGAAGGGGGTCGGAGAAGGTTTCTGGTGGTCCGCGGTGACCATGACCACCGTGGGTTACGGCGACAAAGTCCCGTCCACGACTGCCGGCCGCGTGATCGCGACGATCTGGATGTTCACGGCCGTCATCATCGTCTCGAGCTTCACAGCCTCGATCGCCTCTTCCCTAACGGTCCAAAAAAGCAAACTTCAGGTGGAAACGGTGAATGACCTGCGAAACGTTGCCGCCGGTACGGTCGAGGCTTCCAACTCCTCGCGCTTTCTCTCCAGTAGCAAGATCCAACACCGCACTTATCCGGGTGTTCGGGAAGCCATCCGGGCTGTCGAACAGGGAGAAGTGCGGGCTATCGTCTACGATGAGCCGCTTCTCCGTTACTTCATTCGCGATATGAACCTGGACAATGAACTAACGATCCTTAACAACAAATTCCAGCAACAGAATTACAGTTTCGGGGTCCCCAAAGGGAGCCCCATTCTCAAAGAGCTGAACATCGAACTCGTGGAAGAACTCGAGAGCAAAAGCTGGGAGGCCATCAAGGGCCAGTACAACCTGAATTGATCGCCAGCCCGAGCTGAAAACCATCAAACCCATAGAAAAATGTCCATTGTACAGGAAGTTCGCGGTTATTTCCCGGAATTGGGGGAAGACAATTTCGTGGCCAGCAACGCCACTATAACAGGGGATGTTGTGGCGGGTGATGAATGCAGTTTTTGGTTCAATGCCGTCGTCCGTGGGGATGTCAATTCCATTCGCATGGGTCACCGCGTGAATGTCCAGGATGGGGCGGTGATCCATTGTACCTACCAGCGCACTCAGACCCATATCGGCGACAACGTCTCCATCGGCCACAATGCCATCGTGCACGGTTGCACGGTGAAGGAGAACGTCCTCATCGGAATGGGAGCTATTGTAATGGATGAGGCTGTGATCGGGGAGAACACGATCATTGCGGCTGGCGCGGTCGTGATGGAGGGCACTGAAGTGCCCCCGGGTACGGTCTTTGCCGGGGTGCCAGCCAAGAAGGTCAAGGACATCGATCCGGAAAAGTTCGAGGGGGAAGTGCAGCGGATCGCGGTCAATTACGTGACCTATGCCGGCTGGTACAAGTGAGGCTCTGATCGCCGATATTTGTAGCAGGTCCGGAACCTCAAAAAGACCAGTGCCATGAATGCCGTCAAGACTTTGGGTCAATTCATCACCGAGCGACAGGATGATTTCCCCTATTCGACCGGAGAACTGACCCGGCTCCTCAGCGATATTGGGATCGCTGCCAAGATCGTGAACCGGGAGGTCAACAATGCGGGCCTCGTCAATATTCTGGGATCTCAGGGACACTCCAATGTCCAGGGGGAGGAGCAACAGAAACTGGACATCTATGCCAACGAGCAGCTCATTGCGGCCCTGAAGGCCGGTGGTCAAGTGGCTGGTGTTGGCTCTGAGGAATTGGAGGATTACATTCCCTTTGATGGCTGGCTTTCCGGCAATGGGAAGTACGTGGCCCTTTTCGACCCACTCGATGGTTCCGGCAATATCGATGTGAACGTCTCCATCGGGACGATCTTCTCCATATACCGCCGAAAGAGCTCTGAAGGGGCAGTCACCCGCGAGGACTTCATGCAGCCGGGCCGGGATATCGTGGCTGCGGGCTACGTGATCTACGGCTCCTCGACCATGCTCGTGTATTCCACCGGCAACGGCGTGAACGGCTTCACGCTCGACCCTTCCATCGGGGAGTTCTGCCTCTCCCATCCGGATATGCAGGTGCCTGCGGACGGCAATACCTACTCGGTCAATGAAGGGAATTTCAAGGCTTTTCCCGAAGGGATCAAACAGTATATCGAATTCTGCAAGGAGGCGGACAAAAGCACGGGGCGGCCCTACAAAGGCCGTTACATAGGGTCCTTCGTATCGGACCTCCACCGGACGCTCATCAAGGGTGGCATTTTCCTTTATCCATCGACGACCAAGGATCCACAGGGGAAACTTCGCCTCCTCTACGAATGCGATCCTATGGCATACCTCGTCGAGAATGCCGGTGGCCGGGCCATTGGAGCCGATGGACCGATCCTCGATGAGAAGCCCGGCGACCTTCATCAACGGACCCCCATGTACATCGGCTCTCAGAACATGGTGAACAAACTGGAAGAATTCCTCGTTGGGGAGAAAGCTGCGAGTTCGTAAGATTTCATGGACGCCGAGCGACTTGTCCGGATCTATAGCGAGGACGAACGCTGCAGGAGGATCGCTGAAGGGCTCGACCGGTCCGGTGTCCGGATCGGGTTGACCGAACCCGTTGGAGCTTCGGCCGCGTTGGTAGGGGGCGCTGTTGCGCTCCAACGGGACGCTACGCACTTGTTCGCATTCCCCACGAAGGAAGAGGCGGCCTATTTCTTCAATGACCTTGACAACCTTCCCTTTCCTGACCTCAACGTCTGGTTCCTGCCGCCCTCCTTCCGAACTCGCGCCGATTCCGAACAGCAGGAAGAGGGGAACGCCCAACATCGAACGGAGGTTCTCGACCAGATCCGGCGTAGGGAAGGTCCCAAAGCAGTCGTGACCTACGGGGAAGCGATCGCCGAAAAGGTGGTCCAGCGCGAGGCCCTCGGGAAGAACACTTACGAGGTGTTCAGGGGGGAAAAGTACTCGATCGATTTCCTCAACGAGCTCCTGATCGAACACGGCTTCGAGAAGGTCGACCACGTGCATCGCCCCGGCCAGTTTTCCGTAAGAGGGGGGATCCTGGACGTCTTCTCCTATTCCGATGAGCACCCCTACCGGATCGAGTTCTTTGGCGAAGAGGTGGACAGCATTCGCAGCTTCAACCCCGTAGACCAGCTCTCGATCGAAAAGCACGACAAGGCGATCATCATCCCCAATACGGCTGAGGAATTCGGGGATGGGGACCGTGTCGGCCTGCTCGAGTTCCTCGGTGAAGAGGCAGTGGTATGGGCCATGGAATTCCAGACCCTCATCGGGGCGGTCGGGGAGACCTACGAGTCCGCCAGGAACGCCATTGAGGAACAGGACGAGGAGGCTGATCGGACGGCGCCGGAAAAGCTTTTCATCACGGGAAAGGAATTCCAGGAGGCGCTTCAGGGCCATGCTTTGGTTGATATGGCGGGAAAAAAGATGGAGGATCCCGACCTCCGGGTGAACATGGGCTGCAAGCCCCAGCCCGCGGTGAACAAGAACTTCGATATCCTCAGTAAGAAACTCCAGGAGAACGCGGAGGAGGGGCTCTCGAACCTTATCACTGCGGTCAACAGCAAGCAGGTCGAGCGCTTCCAGCGGATCTTTGAGGACCGTGGGGAGACCGTCCCGGTGGATGTGATCACCCTCGAGCTCTCGGAGGGCTTCATCGACCCCGTTGCTGGCCTGGCTTGCTTCACCGACCACCAGATCTTCGAGCGCTACCACCGCTACCACCTGCGGGAAGGCTTCCGGAAAAAGCAGGAGCGGATCACCCTCAAGGAGCTCAACGAGCTGGAACCGGGCGACTACGTCGTCCACATCGACCACGGCATCGGACAGTTCGATGGCCTGGAGCGGGTGGAGGTCAATGGCAAAGAGCAGGAGGCCGTCCGGCTCAGCTACAAGGACAACGACGTGCTCTACGTGAGCATCCACGCCTTGCACCGGATTTCGCGCTACACCGGTAAGGAGGGGAAGCAGCCGAGCGTTCACAAGCTGGGCTCCGGTGCCTGGAAGAAACTCAAGAGCCGCACCAAGAAAAAGGTCAAGGAGGTCGCCTTTGACCTCATCAACCTCTACGCCAAGCGCAAGGCCACCAAGGGCTTCGTCTTCTCCCCCGACAGCTACCTGCAGAACGAGCTGGAGGCTTCCTTTATCTACGAGGACACGCCGGATCAGTCCAAGGCGACCCAGGCGGTGAAGGAAGATATGGAAAAGGAGATGCCGATGGACCGGCTGGTCTGTGGCGATGTCGGTTTCGGGAAGACCGAAGTGGCAATCCGGGCCGCCTTTAAGGCCGTGGCCGACAACAAGCAGGTGGCCATCCTGGCCCCTACCACGATCCTCTCCCTACAGCATTACAAGAGCTTCCGGGAGCGGCTCAAGGACTTCCCCTGTTCCGTGGGGATCCTCAATCGCTTCCGCTCCGCGGCTGAGCAACGGGAGACCAAAGAGAAGATGAAGGAAGGGAAGCTCGATATCGTGATCGGCACACACAAACTCCTCAACAAGAACATTGAATTCAAGGACCTCGGTCTCCTCGTCGTGGACGAGGAGCAGAAGTTCGGGGTCTCCTCCAAGGAGAAGCTCAAGACGCTCAAGGCCAACGTCGACACGCTCACCCTGACGGCCACGCCGATCCCGCGGACGCTTCAGTTCTCTCTGATGGGTGCGAGGGATCTTTCCATCATCAACACGCCCCCGCCGAACCGTTACCCGATCCACACCCACCACCAGGCCTTCAACACCGACGCCATCCGGGTGGCCATCGAGCACGAGCTGAGCCGGGGCGGGCAGGTTTTTTTCATCCACGACCGGATCAAGAACATCAACGAGGTCTACAACCTGGTCAAAAAGTTCGCCCCCGAGGCCAAGGTGGCCATCGGACACGGCCAGATGAAGGGCGATCAGCTCGAGAACGTGATGATGGATTTCGTGGAGGGTCGCTACGACGTCCTGGTCTGCACCACGATCATCGAGAACGGCATCGACATCCCCAACGCCAACACGATGATCATCAACGACGCCCAGAACTTCGGGCTGAGCGATCTCCACCAGTTGCGAGGTCGTGTCGGGCGCTCCAACAAGAAGGCTTACTGTTACCTTCTGACCCCGCCCGTTCAGAACCTCACCGAGGACGCCCGGAAGCGGCTCAAGGCCATCGAGCAGTTCTCCGAGCTGGGCAGCGGCTTCAACATCGCCATGCGGGACCTCGACATCCGGGGTGCCGGCGATCTTCTCGGGGCCGAGCAGAGCGGCTTCATCAACGAGATCGGCTACGAAATGTATCAGAAGGTCCTCAACGAGGCCATCACCGAGCTCAAGCAGAACGAGTTCAAGGAGCTCTTCGAAGCCGAGCAGGCGGAAGGGGACGTCCAGTACGTGGACCACTGCCAGATCGAGACCGACCTCGAGGTCCTCATCCCCGGCGATTACGTCAACAACACGAACGAGCGGTTGAGCCTCTACCAGCACCTCGACAACATCACCGATGAGGAGGAGCTCAAGAAGTTCGAGGCTGAGCTCATCGATCGCTTCGGGCCAGTGCCCGAACCCGCGAAGGACCTTTTCAACGTGATCCGCATCCGTTGGATGGCCCGCGATATGGGTTTCCAGAAACTCGTCATGAAGAGCGGCAAGATGCTCGGTTACTTCATCGCCGATCAGGATAGCCCCTATTTCCAATCCGACCGCTTCGCGACGGTCCTGGAGTACGTCAAGAACCACCCGCGGCAATGCGAGATGAAGGAACGCAAGGGCAAGCCCATCATCACCTTCGATGCCGTCGAGTCCGTCTCTGAGGCATACGAGATCCTTAGTGACATGCAGGGGATGTTGTGGTATAAAGGAGTGGAGGAAGAGGGGACGGGATGAGTTTGACCATCGCCCATTGCCTAATGCCTATAGCCTGGCCACTGGGCATTAGGCAATAGGCAATAGGGGGGCGTTTTTGATCATCCTTTTTTTATTTTAGCCTTTTCCCGATCCCCGAAAGCCCATGACCGCGCCGCCTGCTTTAGTCGCTGGTGATACCGTCCGCATCATTTCCACCGCCCGCAAGGTGGTGAAGGATGAGCTCGATCCCGCCGTTGAGGTGCTCCATGGATGGGGTTTGAGGGTGGAATTCGGGGCCCACCTTTTCGAGGCCCACCACCAGTTCGCCGGTACCGCCGATCAGCGGGCCTCGGACCTCCAGGCCGCCATCGACGATCCGGATGTCCGGGCCATCCTTTGTGCAAGGGGTGGTTACGGGACCGTCCAGGTCCTCGACAAGATCGACCTCTCCCATTTGAAAGAGGATCCCAAGTGGATCGTCGGCTATAGTGACGTCACCGTGCTCCACGCCCATGTGCACATGCACTGCGGCGTCGAGACCGTGCACGGCTCCATGCCCGTGAACTTCGGCCGGAATAGCACAGAGGCCCTTGAGAGCCTTCGGAGGGTTCTTTTCGGCGGGTCCCCTTTCTACGAATTCGCGTTCCATAAGCTCAACCGCCATGGCCGGGGTGGCGGTCCCCTGGTCGGGGGGAACCTCTCCATCCTTTACAGCCTCACCGGGACCCCGGATATCTTCGATACGAGGGGCAAGGTCCTCGTTATGGAGGATGTCGACGAGTACCTCTACCACATTGATCGGATGATGCGTAACCTCCAGCGAGGTGGTTTCCTCGAGGGCCTTCAGGGCCTCATCGTTGGCGGAATGACCGACATGAACGACAACAATGTTCCCTACGGTTACAGCGCAGAGGAATCCATCTGCTCCGTGGTGGACGCTTACGAGTTCCCCGTGGCCTTCGATGCTCCCTTTGGTCACTTTCCGGATAATCGGGCGTTGGTGATGGGGCGGGAAGTGGATTTGGAGGTAAAGGATGGGGGTGTAAGTTTGGGGTTCCGGTAGAAAAATGGTTCACGCAGAGCTCGCTGAGGAGCATAGAGAACGCATTGGCCCATGATCTTGAGGCAATGGACCCAACCGTAAGACGACAGGTTGCCATGCCGTTCATTTTTGGTCTACGGATCAATTTTAATGGGGGGATCTTAAAGAAAGGAATCCATCGCATCGTGAACAACTTGTAACCCTCTGTTCTTTGCTCTCCTACGGGCCCTCTGCGTGAACCACTTTAAGACAAGAACCTCAAAGAGCATTGGCAGAATTTCACGAAAAGGGAAAGGTTGGCGAGGACATTGCCTGTGAACACCTCGCCGAGCACGGTTACACGATCCGTGAGAAGAACTGGACCTTTGGTCCTGTCGAGGTCGATATCATTGCCGAGGGGGACGGGGAACTGATCATCGCCGAGGTCAAGACCCGTGCGAGTAGCTTCTACGGCGAGCCCCAGGTCTTCGTCGACCGGAAAAAGCAGCAACACCTCATCCGCGCCGCGAACAACTACGTCCGCTACCACGGTATCGACAAGGAGGTCCGCTTTGACGTCCTCGCCGTGGTCCTCAATGAGCAGCTACAAAAGGTGCATCACATCGAGCAGGCTTTTGGGCCGCAGTGGTAGGAAATATATATTTTTCACTGTGTTTTCACTGTGATAAATATATATTTTTGAACCTACATACATACACACCCTCACACACATTATGTGAGTATGATCGATAAAGCCGGGATGAATCTCTATTCCTTCAAATTCTCGCTCGCGATAGGTTACAGCCTGGCCTTTCAAGGGGGTTGTGCTCAAACGATCCCCTGCGCCAGCATTGCATTGGCGACCTTCACGAAGCCAGCGATGTTCGCTCCCTTTACGTAATCCGTCGCGCCCGCTCCAGAGGTGCCGTGGTGGACGCAGATGTCGTGGATATCCTTCATAATGTCCTTGAGCTTTTGATCCACCTCTTCGCTGGCCCATGCGTAGCGTTGAGAGTTCTGGGTCATCTCGAGGCCGGAGACAGCCACGCCACCCGCATTTGAGGCCTTTCCGGGAGCGTAGAGGATCTTGTTCTCCTGGAAGACCTCGATGGCCTCCGGTGTACAGGGCATGTTGGCCCCTTCCGTGATGGCCAGGAGGCCGTTCTTCACCATTTTTTCGGCCATGGCCTTGTCGATCTCGTTCTCGGTCGCGCATGGAAGTGCCAGATCACCCTGGATGCCGAACGGACTTTCCCCCGGAAAGTATTGGCAATCGAATTTATCGGCGTATTCCTCACAGCTGCCGCGTTTTTTGTTCTTGAGCTCCTTGATGAAATCGAGCTTTCGGAGCCCGATCCCCTCCTCATCGTAAATGGTCCCTTTGGAGTCGGATAGGGTCACGACCTTGCCCCCCATCTCATAGGCTTTTTCGGCAGCGAATTGAGCCACGTTGCCCGATCCGGAAATGAGGACCTTTTTGTCCTTGAGGTTTTGCCCGTGACGTTCAAGCATCTCGTTGGCGAAATACACGGCACCGTATCCGGTGGCTTCAGGACGGATCAAACTCCCCCCGTATTCCAGGCCTTTCCCCGTAAGGACGCCGCCGAATTCTCCTTTCAGTTTTTTGTACTGGCCGAACATGTAGCCGATCTCGCGGCCCGATACCCCGATATCGCCGGCCGGCACGTCAATGTTGGGGCCGATGTGGCGGTAAAGTTCCGCCATGAAACCCTGGCAGAAGCGCATGACCTCCATGTCGCTCTTGCCTTTCGGGTCGAAATCAGCCCCTCCCTTGGCACCGCCCATGGGTAAGGTGGTGAGGCTGCTCTTGAAGACCTGTTCGAAAGCAAGGAATTTAAGGATGCTGAGGTTGACCGAGGGATGAAATCGAAGCCCCCCCTTGTAGGGACCGATCGCGCTGTTCATCTCGACGCGGTAGCCGCGGTTCACGTGGACCTCTCCCCGATCGTCGACCCAGGGAACACGAAAGATGATGATCCGTTCCGGTTCCACCATCCGTTCCAGGATCTTGGCCTCCTTGTATTGGGAATGTTCTTCGACGTAGGGTAACAGGGTCTCTGTGACCTCCCGGACAGCCTGGATGAATTCAGGCTGTCCGGGATTCTGTTCTTCGATCTTCTTGATGAAGGATTCGCTGCGGTCCGTTTCGGCAGAACTCTTCCGGGTCTCTTGTTTGGTTGCCATGAACGGTGAATTGGGAAATATTCAGTGCTTGTCCGTAAATGCCGGATCTTAAACCTGCTGTTCCTTTACGGTCAACACGATCTACGAATTTCCCAAATGTATACGATCCTTTTATTCCAGCGCATATACTTTACCCGGTAAGGCTTTCACGATGCCCCTGAGTTCCAGGTCGAGCAGGGTGGGCATGGCCTGATCCACTTTTATACCGGTCTTCGCACAGAGCTCATCCACCCTTATTTTTTCATGGGCCCGAATGGCCTCGGTAATGGATCGTTCCTCCGGTGTAAGATCGGGGAAAAGAGTGGTTTGAAGGGGGCTTTGGGCAGTGTCCGGGCCATTTTTCTTTCCGACCCAGTTCATGGAACCGAGCAGGTCCTCTGCCGTTTCGATCAGAGCCGCCCGGTGTTGTTTGATCAGCTTGTTGCATCCTCTGGACCGCTCGTCCGTGGTCTTTCCGGGGAAAGTAAAAACGTCCCGGTCGTAAGAGTCCGCCAGGCTTGCCGTGATCATGGCACCCCCTTTCTCCCCGCTCTCAACGATGACCGAGGCGTCGGTCAGGCCCGCGATGATCCGGTTCCGTTTGGGGAAGTTCTCCCGGTCGGGGTTCGTTCCGCTGGGGAATTCCGTAATGAGCCCTCCGTTCTCCTTCATGGCCTCGGCCTCGTCCAGGTGAAGCGAGGGGTATATACGGTCCGTGCCATGCGCCAGAACGCCCACTGTGGGCAGGCCTGCTTTCAAAGCTTCCCGGTGCGCTTGAATGTCCACCCCGTAGGCCAGACCACTGACGATCTGGATCCCGCTTTCCTTCAAACCTTCCAGGAGCGAACGACAAATATCCTTTCCATAGGGGGTGATCTTCCGCGTGCGTATCACGGCGATCGTCCGCTCGGGGTGGGTCTCGAGCTTGCCGCTGGAATAGAGGAGGACCGGCCCGTCCGAACAGGCACGAAGCCGCTCGGGATAATCCGCTTCCCAGTAAATGTGGGTCCGGACGCCCCTTCGCTGGATAAAGGTCATTTCCCGTTCCGCCCTTTTAAGGGGGGCCTTCTCCTTGATGATCGCGGAAAGTTTCGTAGGAATTTCCGGGATCTTCCCGAGGGTATCGGCTTTTTCGCGGAATACACTTGAAGCACTCCCACAGTGGGCGATGAGCTTTTTTGCGGTGACCGGACCGATCCCTTCGCACATCGTGAGGGCGATGGTGGCCTGGAGCTCCGCTTCGGTCTTTTCGATCGTTTCCATGGTGGGCTTTCAGTTTTCAGTTCTCTGGTCTATATAAGTTCTCACGATCCCTTTCGGGCCTTTCCGATCGGGGTGCGGGTGACCGGGGACGAACTTACCGATATGCTTGGAATGGATCGCTATCTTTGGGAAGCCGTGAATGTCCTGGCGATCATACCGGCCCGATACAATTCCACTCGCTTTCCGGGAAAGCCCCTTGCTTTGATCCATGGAAAGAGCATGATCGAACGGGTGTACGAACGGGTTCGCCAAGCCGGATCGGTGGATTCGGTATGGGTGGCCACCGATGATGAACGGATCGATGCCCATGTGAAAGATTTCGGCGGCCGCTCTGTATTGACCGATAGCGACCACAGCTCCGGTACTGAAAGATGTGCTGAGGCCCTTGAAAGGATCGGTGGTCTAGCTGAAGGGGTCGTGAACGTGCAGGGCGATGAACCTTTCATTGACCCCCGTCAGGTGGATCAGGTGGTCGCTATGATCAAAGGGGGGTCATCGATATCCACCCTGGCTTTTCCTGCCAGTAAAAGCGTTCTTGATGACCCGGACCAAGTGAAGGTGGTTATGGACGAGGAGGGGGATGCGCTCTATTTCAGCCGAGCACCCATCCCGTTCCTTTCCGCGAACGGGGATGAGGAAGTCCCCGTCCATAAGCACATCGGGATCTATGGATTCCGGTCGGAGACCTTACGGGAATTGGTCCGCATGGAGAGAACTGCCCTTGAGCGTACTGAATCCCTTGAGCAATTGCGTTGGTTGGGGAATGGGGTTGCCATTTCGGTGGGGATCACAGACAAGGAGCCGATCGGGATCGATGTCCCGGCCGACCTCGATAAGTTCAAATAACAATTGAAATTTCTGTGGATCCGGTCTTGGATCAGGGTACTGGTTCCTGGGATGAGCCAAAGAAAAGATAAAGGCTACGATGGGGAAGAAGGGGGGTCCACCCAGTCCCCGTTCTCATCGATCAGTTCTATAAGGGCATTCACAGCCTCTTCTGTGGGGATGTTCTTTTTGACGACCTCCTGGCCTTTATATAGGGTGATCTTGCCCGGGCCGGCCCCCACATAGCCATAATCGGCATCCGCCATCTCCCCTGGGCCATTTACGATACAGCCCATGACCCCGATCTTGACCCCTTTGAGGTGATCGGTCTTTTCGCGGATCCGTTGTGTGGTCTCCTGGAGATCGAAAAGCGTCCGGCCGCATGAAGGACAGGCGATGTATTCCGTTTGTGTGGTCCTCACGCGGGAAGCCTGTAGGATCTGAAAGGCTGTCCGGGTAGCGGTTCCCAAGCCCGTTTCCTCCGGGGTTTGGACCCATATACCGTCTCCCAGGCCATCCAGGAGAAGTCCCCCGAGATCGGTAGCGGCGTAAAGGCGGAAATGGTCCTCATCCAATTCCCTGTGGTCGCGCCTTATGATGACCGGAGCCTGTACCCCCGCCTCTTCGAGTTTGGCGATGGCCCTTCGCTGTTCAGCAAGGCCGTGCGCATTGTCCGTATTCAGGATCAGGATGAGGCGGGATTCGCCTTTCAGATGTTCCATGATCTCCTGGTCGATCGATGCGGCGTCCAGGTAGAGGAAATTGGCCGTCTCGGAACGTTTTCCGTGGGCACTCAATTCACTGGGATAGAGCAGGGGAAATGCTGTTTGTCCGTCGTGGGTGTCGTTGGACCAAGTCGGGAAACGTTGGATAAATCCGAGCCCTTCCGGAGCTTCGAAAGGGAGCGCATGATCCCCGATATATATGAAGTCACTGGAAAGGGTATCCACGGTCCATTCCGCGTTGGGCACGGAATAGCGGTAACCAGCCCCAAAGAGGGATGCTTTTGTGATCTCGGAACGTTCACTGAGGTCGGTGATCACCCTTGGCACTTCTTCATCCCCGATATTGTGCACCTGGTCCGTGTTTCGTCGTTGGTAGCTGAAAGGGTCCCAGGGCCAGCTTTCGGCCGGCTCGATCGGTCGATGGCCCGGTCTTTTTTTGTATCTGTTGGCGAGAGCCGCTGCGACCGGTGGTTCCATCTCGGCATCCTCGGTGAGGGACACCCGGATGGTGTCTCCCAATCCATCCTCTAACAAGGTGCCGATGCCCACAGCAGATTTCACACGGGCCTCTTCCCCGTCCCCCGCTTCCGTTACGCCCAGGTGGAGGGGGTAGTTCATCCCCTCTTCTTTCATTTTTTTGACCAGAAGGCGGTAAGCCTGGACCATGACACGGGCATTACTGGCCTTCATTGAGAGTACGATGTCGTGGAAGTGCTCTTCTTCACAGATCCGGACGAACTCCAGAGCGGATTCGACCATTCCTTCCGGGGTGTCTCCGTAGCGGTTCATGATCCGGTCAGAGAGGGAGCCATGGTTGGTCCCGATCCGCATGGCCCGGCCGTATTCCTTGCACTTTCTCACGAGGGGAAGAAAGCGTTCGCGGATCCTTTCCAGTTCCGCCTTGTACGCTTCATCGCTGATCTCGAATTCCTTGAAGCGTTTTTTATCGGCGTAGTTGCCCGGGTTGATCCGGACCTTTTCGACGATCTCGGCCGCGATCTCCGCAGCCTTGGGGTTAAAATGAACATCAGCCACAAGGGGGGTATCGTATCCCTTTTCACGGAGCCGGTCCCGTATATTGGCGATGTTCTGGGTTTGGTTCCGGTTGGGGGCCGTGACCCGCACCAATTCCGCACCGGCCTCGATCATCCGGATGGCTTCATCCACACAGGCTTCTGTGTCGAGCGTATCAGAGACGACCATGGATTGGATACGAATGGGATTGTCTCCCCCGATCCCCACATTCCCTGCTTTGACTTCCCTCGTACGGAACCGCGAATATTCCGTAAGGCTGTTGCAGTAAAGGGGATGGACCGCGCTCGTTGTTCTGTCTTCTTGTAGCTCCATAGACCTCATTGCGAAGGTAACAGATCGTCCCTTTGGGTTTTTCTTTTGATGAAGGTATTGAGGAATAAGGCTGCGATGATAAGCAAAGCACCTGTGTAGAATCCTGGCGACATCCGTTCTTCTTCTCCGAATATCGCCAGGGCCAGGACGATCCCGTAGACCGGTTCCATATTGATCGTCAATGAGACTGTAAAGGGGGAAAGGGCCCGCATAACGAATACGCTGCCCACGAAAGCGAAGGCTGTACAAGCCAGCCCCAGGATCAGGAGAAATCCCCATTCATTGGGTGTGATCCCGTAAAAGACCGCCGGCGTGAGCTTTCCTCGGATCAGGAGATAGAGGCTGATGGTCAGAAAACCCCCGGCCATTTCGTGGAGGGATATGGTGCTCGGTGAAAAGGACTGGACCAGTCGCCCGTTGAGGACCGTAAAGATAGCTGCCAGAAAAGCCGCTAAAAGGGCGAACAGAATACCTGCCAAGTACTGGGTCTCAAAAGTGAAGATCATGAAGAGGCCAGCGACTACCATGATCCCCAGGAGCAATTCGTAGGGTTTGATCTTTCGGCCGAACAATGCGGGTTCCACAAGGGCTGTAAAAAAGGAAGCGGAGGAGATGCAAGCCAGGGTCACGGACACATTCGATACGTCGATCGCCTGAAAGAAGGAGATCCAATGGCCGGCGATCACGAAACCGATCCCCAGAAGCTTGCTCCGCGTGGACCAGTTCAAATTCAGTCGCTCCCCATAGAAAAGCGCGAAAAGGCCAATGCCGAGGGTCGCGATCAGCATCCTGTACCAGACCAACTGGGGTGATGGGAGTTTGATCAGGGCACCCAGGATACCCGTGAACCCGAACAACAATACGATGAAATGAAGGAGGAGGTGGTAAGCGACGGACCCCTTCATGACCCCTTAATCGATCTCATCCTTTTTGGAACGGATCTTTTCGATCACTTCCCGCTGGGCTTCCAGCGCTTTTTGCTTTTCCTTCAGTTTCGGTTCCAGGTCCTCGAGGTCCTCTTTTGCATCCTCGATGGTTTTCTTGGCCTCCTTGATGATCGCCTTTTTCTCTTCGATCGTTTCCTTGATGTCCTCCTTTTCGTCCTGAAGGTCCTCGTGATCATCCTCGATGTCGTCGAGTTTGTCCGTCTCCTCCTCTATTCGGGCTTCATAGGCCTCTATGGATTTTTCCACGGCGAATTCACGGACGATCTCTCTGAAGTTTTCGAAGATCTCCGGATGATCCGAGGATGTGAGGTAAGCACCGCCGAGGTCGATCGCATTGATGAGCCGGACCCCGTCCTTTTCGGTCTTTTCGACCCTTGCATAGAGGTCGAAGGGGTTGTCAGTGATATCATCATTCTCGGCATCGTCAATGAAGGTGGGGTCGTCGTTGTTCCGTTTGTTCCCCCATTTTTTGACTTTCTTCCGCCAGCGTTTCTCGATCTCGTCCTTTTCGCCGGCCGGTACGAAGACCACCAGGACCGGATGCGTTCCGTCGTTGATCTCCATGCGGTCTTCGTGCATTCTGATCCCCTGCGGGGATCCCTGGATGGTCAGGAGCATGGCGAAAAGGGTTATAAAAAAGGTCCTTATCATAGGTATGGGAAGTTGGAACTACGGTTCCGAAAATAAAAAAGCAGAACGCGGAATACAGGGGAGGATATCAGCGCACGGCTTTATTTGTAGGAAAGGGGTAGGACTTTGGACTCCTTGACCTTGGCGAGGACCACATTGGTCTGCATTTGGCCGATCTCCTCGACCTTGCTCAGTTTCTCCGAGATCAGTTGTTCAAAAGAAGGAATGTCCGGGACCATTGCTTTGAGGAGATAGTCGAAATCACCGGTCAATTGATATCCTTCCACGATCTCAGGGATCTGGTCGATCTGCTCGACAAAAGAATTGATGGAGTTTTCCATTTGACGAGCGAGGGCGATCTGAATAAGGGCGGTCAGTTCCAGGCCAACAGCCCGGGGATCGACCTTGGCCTGATAACTCTGGATATATCCGTTCTTTTCCAGCTTTTTTACACGCTCCAGCGTGGGTGCCGGTGACAACCCCACTTCCTGGGCAAGCTGTGTGTTGGTGATCTTGGAATTCTCCTGAAGATCTTTCAGGAGTTTTCGGTCGATATTGTCCAAATTGTCAAAACTCACGAATCGGATTTATATAAAGGCTTGTGCTTTCCATGACCCTTCCCCTTTGAATCAAATAAGATCCTTTTTTAAGGTCGTAAGCACTTGAAAAACGAATTTAGAATTTTTATTCGAAAAACAAAGCATTCATTTATTCATTGGGATAACGGGTATAGCAATGGGCGGCTGGGGGCAGCATCGTTGTCGATGGGAGCGACCTGGAGGTCCAGAAGGTAGGTCCCGTCCGGTATGTGGTCGGGGACATATATGAATTCCGTGATGGTCTTATGGTGAGCAACTTTATCCCCCGTTCCCCAGAAAGCTTTATGAGCGGCCAGCTTCCCCCCGTCTTTCTCCCGGTCTACAGAGGGAAGGTCGATCAGGAGATGGCGTACATTGGACTGGTTTGATCGTTCAATAGCTTCCACGGCCATAAAAGGGGGGTCTGTATGGGAATATTGCTTGACCAATTTCGTTTTCGGGTTGGGAAGGGTTCGGATGATCAGTGCTTCGGGTCCGGATGATAAGGCAGGTTCGATCTGTTCGGGCATTATTTGATGGCCTTCTTCACCCTGGTCGCTCGGTGTCACACTGATCAGGTTGGCCAGGAAAAAGCGCCTGTCAAGGGCATCATTGATGGAATAAATGTTTTCCGTTATGTGGCCCGGTCCTTCGGTATGCGTACCATGCCCGTGTGGATTGAAGGTAATGTTCCTGAAATTTACAGGACCTCCTTCCTCTACGGAACCGATAAAATCTTCGCTCCTCACGGGTTCTATGCTCGGTGCTGGAAGGTACCAGGCCCGAACTCCGTTTTCACCGGCCTTTACGGGGATCGATATGTCCAAAGGATGGTCGAGGTCCACTTTTCTACCATCATCCAGGATCGCTTTCATTGTTGTCTTGCTTTTTATCGTGCTTCCTGACCCTCATGTTCGGGACCCCTTGGCAGGGAACCGGTTTGTTTTTCTCTCGGTTGGATCCAAGGGAGGGAATGCTATTCCTTCAAAGGTAGTCTTTCTTTTTTGGGAACGAGTTGCTGGCCCGGATCGACCTATGGGCATGAAGGTCTCGTTTGGTGGAAGTGACCGCTATCAGGCCATGAAGAGGTCCGCTGCAATACGGTCGGCGTAACGTTTCCCCTCCCGGGTGAGGAAGATCCTGTTCCCCTTTTCCCGGAGTTGCCCCTGTGCGATGTAGTGATCGATCATTCTGAGGGTCTCCTTGAATCCGGGGTCATCCGTTGGTGCGCGTGTGGTTAATCCTTCACGGTCGAGGCCCCAGCAAGTCCGGATCCCTGTAAGGATATATTCATTGAAGAGGTCGTACTGGTGAAGTTTTTCTCTGTTATAAACCGTTTTGCCCGATTCGATGGATTCCATGTAGCGGCGGTGGTTGAGGATGTTCCATTTCCTCTCTTTCCCATCGTAGGAGTGGGCGGAGGGCCCGATCCCGAGGTAAGCTCCGCCGATCCAGTATTGGCTGTTGTGATGGGCCAGGGCCCCGGGTCGGGCGAAGTTGGAGATCTCATAATGTTGGTAGCCGTCCTTTTCCAGCCGGTCGATGGTCATCAGGAATTGTTCCGAAGTGGTGTCATCCTCCGGCATTCGGTATTTCTTTTTTTGAACCATCCGTTCAAGGGCCGTTCCCGCTTCGAGGGTTAAGCAATAAGCCGAAACATGGGGTGGCTCATAGACAAGAAGGGTTTCAAGGTCCGCTTCCCATTCTCCAAGGGTCATTTTGGGAAGGCCATACATCAGGTCGAGTGAGAAATTGCTGAAGCTTCTTTTTAAACACTCGATGGCCTTTTTAGCCGTTTCGGCGGAGTGGGACCGGTTCATGCGGGTAAGGTGATGGTCGTGGAAGCTTTGGACCCCGAGGCTTATTCGGTTGAAGCCGAGTTTTTTCCAGGCTTCGAGGCAGGTATCCTCAATGTCGTCGGGATTGGCTTCCAGTGTTACTTCGGCATCGGTCCGGAGCCGGAACACTTCATCGGCTTTTTCCAAAAAGGTCTCCAATTCCTCCGGGGATAAGAGACTCGGGGTCCCTCCCCCGAAGTAAATGGAGCTGATCGGTTCCCGGGGGAGCTCATCCGCGCGTAGCTCCACTTCCCTTGCCATGCTCTCGAGCAGGCGCTGCTTCCATCTTTGGGAGGTATAGAAGTGAAAATCACAGTAGTGGCAGGCCTGTTTACAAAAGGGGATATGGAAGTATAGGGTGGCCATTCCTGGTAGTTGGGCAGGGTCTTGCCCGCGCGGCAAAAAAAACCGCCCCTATTGCAAAAATAGGGGCGGTCCAGCTTTCATGAATCCTAAAGGATCAGGCCTCCTGTTGGTGGATGGCGATATCGAAATCCACCAGATCGATGAATTCCTGGATCCGGTTGTCGATCTCGGTCTGATCGAGCTCCTTGAGCCGCTCTGTGCCGAGTTTTTCGACGGTGAACGAGGCCATGGCCGATCCGACGATAATGGCCCGCTTGAGGTTCCCGAAGGAGACATCGTCCGTCTGGCTCAGGTAGCCCATCATTCCACCAGCGAAAGAGTCACCCGCACCCGTGGGGTCCGCTACGTCTTCCAACGGAAGTGCAGGTGCGAGGAAGATCTTTTCCCCGTCAAAGAGGAGGGCCCCGTGTTCACCTTTCTTGATGACGATGTACTTGGGCCCCATTTCGAGGATCTTGCGTGCGGCTTTCACAAGGGAATGCTCCCCTGAGATCTCCCGGGCTTCCTCATCGTTAATGGTGAGCAGGTCGATCATTCCGATCACCTCCTTGAGTTCCTCCCAGGTGTTCTCGATCCACAGGTTCATGGTGTCCAGCGCGATGAATTTGGGACGCTTGGGCATCCGCTCGATCACCTTTTTCTGGACAGAAGGCGTGAGGTTTCCGAGCATGAGGTAATCGGTGTCCTTGTAGCTTTCGGGGATCACGGGGTCGAAATTCTCCAGCACATTGAGCTGGGTCTCGAGGGTGTCCCGGTAATTCATGTCGTAATGGTATTTCCCGGACCAGAAGAAGGTCTTGCCGTCCTTGATGACCTGCAGCCCTTCTCTTTTGATCCCTTTCTGATCCAGCTCATCCAGGGCCTCCTGGGGAAAATCCCCGCCTACAACGGATACGATGCCGAGGTCATCAGTGAAATTGGCGGCTGAATGGGCGATATAGGTGGCCGCTCCTCCGACGATCTTACCGGTCGATGCGAAAGGCGTCTCAATAGCGTCAAAAGCGACCGTTCCAACGAATGTCAAGCTCATAAAGAATAGGTTTTTTTGGGTGTTTGATCAATGAACATGGGCCGCAAAGATATTGTATATTTAGCAATGAAATAATAGTTTTGCGATTTTGCGGGTGTGGAAACCCGATAGCCCAAATTCCCCCTTAGCTCAGTGGTAGAGCAACTGACTGTTAATCAGTAGGTCCTTGGTTCGAATCCGAGAGGGGGAGCGCTCGACCCGCCTCTTGAAGACCGGAGGCGGGTTGTGTTGTTTTTGGTCTTGTGGGCATAACTGTTTTTTAGGTCGGGGTGGTTCCCGATCGGTTCAAAAAATACAAGGCCCTGTAGTTCAACTGGATAGAACGTCAGATTCCGGTTCTGAAGGTTGGGGGTTCGAGTCCTCCCGGGGTCACAAGGACAGCGTGAGTGTGAGGGCTCGTGTGTACGCTCACGCTGTCCTCAAGCGCACGCTCACACTCACGCTGTTTCTCAAGCCTTCCACTTACGCACCAGACTCACAACCCGTTCACAAGATCGATCAATCCCCAGGGGGCCGGGGTCCAAGGCATATGAGCGGTCTTATCCGTGTAAGGTGTCAACGCCTCCCGGGTCGTTGGACCTATGGCTATGAGCTCTGCGTTGTCGGGTAATGCTCCCTTGTTGGTGTCGAAAAAAGAACGGACATTGGAGGGGCTGGTAAATATGTAGAGGTCTGTTTCGGGGATCGGTTCGCGCTGTTGATGAAGGGTTTCATAAACGGGGAGGTCGATCACTTCATGGTCTTTTTCGAGCCCCTCCTGAATGGTCCTTTTACGTTTTCGCGGGCCAGGGAATAGGATACGGTCCCCTGGTTCGAGCTTTTTTTGATAGGCCCGTGCCACTTCTTGGGTATCGGCATCCCGGCCTTCAAAATGGGGTACGATCCCGTGGGCTCGCAGCGCCTTGGCCGTGGATGTTCCAATAGCACCGTAATAGTGAAAAGGGAGGCCGGAGGGGGATATTCTTGAAAAAAAGTGCTGCACGCCGTTCTTACTGGTAAAAAAGCACCAATCGGCTTGGGGGGGATCTTTTACCGACAAGGGATACGTTCGGATGAGGGAGCGGGCGATCAAGGTGTGGCCTTGTTCCCTCATCGCTCTTTGAAACAGGTCTTCCTCGTCCGAGTCTCTGGATATAAAGATGCTCCGGCGGCGGGAGCTTCTGAGTTTTTCTACAGCCTTCTCGGCCATGGCGTCCGGGTCCTCTCCTTCAAGCTTGAGCCTTTTGGGGAATGCGGTCTCCTCCGGGGCCATCGTGGTCCATACGTGGTAGGTCTCGTTTTCCTTCTCGGCATACGCGCCCATGGGCATTTGACATCCACCCCTGAGAAGTTCGAGGATCTTTCGTTCCGCTGCGGCACATTCGCTAACATTCGGGTCCGCCGTTCCTTGGAGGAGTTCAATGGTCGTTTGGTCGGCTTTGCGGGTTTGGAGGGCCAGGACCCCTTGGGCCGGGGCGGGTATGAACTCCCTGCAATCCAGGTCCAGGCAATGGAATCCAGCCAGGGGGACATTGAGCCGGTCAAGACCGGCACGGGCTAACACAATGGCATCGTATCGGCCCGAGGAAAGTTTCTCCAGGCGGGTGTGAACGTTTCCCCGCATGGATTCCATTCGCAGGTCCGGTCTGAAGGCTTTTAATTGGGCTCTTCTTCTTGGGGAATCCGTTCCCACGACCGCATTGGGGTTGAGTTGCAGGGTCC
>CAYVSK010000041.1:0-20497 GCA_964453635.1 uncultured Weeksellaceae bacterium
TGCCCGCGTGGAACTGAATTCTGATATGACCCTCCCGGACATCGGAAGTGCTTCCTACAATTATCACAACTCCTATGAGATCCTCTATGTAAAAGGGACCTTCGATGCCAACAATCATCAGTTGAATCCCGGTGGTTCAGACGCCGGTATCGGACTCAAGAGCGGATCCCTTTTCCAACTAACCAACACAAGCGGTTTCTATACGAACGGAAGCGGCTCCACGACCCTGAACGATGGGGGGAACGAAATAAGGGCTGTCAGCATCGCAAGCGACGCTGTCGTTGAATACAATGGCACGGCTCAGCAAACCCTTACCGGTGGAGCTGTGACCGATGGTAATGGAAATGCGGTCAATCCAACACGGCATTACGGGATTCTGAATGTCAACAACAGTGCCAGTCCGGGTTCAGGGAACGCCCTGGTCATGAACAGTGATGTGACGACGAAACAGCTTCGCCTGAACGACGGGATCGTCGATGCGAACGGCAAGAAAATGACGGTTCTGAATACCGCTACAAGCGCCCTTCAAAACTATTCCACGGCATCCTTTATCAACACCGGAGCCAACGGTGAATTGATCAGGCATGTGGGAACGGGCGATTACGACTTTCCCACCGGGAACAGCGTTCCATCCTATCAACTCGCAACTGTTTCGGTCAACGCTACATCCGGCTGCTTGACCAATTTATCCGCAAACTTTGACGTCCCTTCGAGCAACAATCCGGGGACCCTGTCCGGTTCTATTGATGGGCTTCTTAATAATGGGGCCAACAGCGGGACGGAAGGCGGTATCTGGACGATCAAGCCGGACAAGGGCAGTGCTGATTACGATGTGACCGTGAAGGGAAGATATTACAACAATGCCGGAACCGACCATACGGTCGTTAAAAGAAACCTTGGATTCACTCCGCTTTATGAAGACGATTTTAATAACTGGAGTACAGGGACCTCACCAAGTTCCCATTGCAAGTGGTCCGACGAACAAGATGCCACCGTCAAGCAGGATTGCGATGGGGACAATGCCATCGAATTCTATGGGGGAAATGATGACGGCAATGATAGATGGGCCACGACCGTGGACTTTGACCTATCGAATGCCCAGAATGGGCGAGTGGAATTTCACCTTGAAGCCGGGGGTTCATGCTATGATTCGGAAGGAGATGATGATATGATCTTGGAATACAACGATGGTTCCGGTTGGAACACGATAAATAGATACGATGTTTCCAATTACAATAGTGGCGGCTCCACGGTCCAGGAAAGCCTTCCGAACGGGGCTTTGACTTCCGGTACAAAATTCCGTTGGCGCCAGGATAGCCCCGATGAGGATTGTTGGTTTGGATGCGATGATTGGGATGTTTGGATCGTGGATAATGTATCGATCAGTCAAGAACTTTCTTCCGCCTGGGGTTACGGCACCAGTTCTTCCGATTCCGACAACAACACAGGAACGGTCGTGACAGCCTCCCGAACGGGATTCAGCGATTTTTCCCAATTCGCGATCGGCCGATTGAGCCCGCCCTTGCCCGTAGAACTGATCGACTATACGGGTCAATGTGAGGATGGAAAGGCCCACTTGGAATGGACGACCGCATCAGAGACCCATGCCGATTACTTCACCGTGAGCCGCAGTGCGAACGGGGACGATTTCGAAGCCATCGAGAAGGTCCAGGCACAGGGCACGACCAATTCGCCCACGGATTATGCCATCATGGACCCCGAGCATTCCAAAGGCACAACTTATTACCGCCTCACCCAAACGGACTACGACGGTAGCACGGATACCCTGGGCGTGGTGGCTGTGGAAGATTGTGAAGGAAGCATAGGCAACCTGACCATGACCGTAGCAGAAAACCAGGGCGGTGATAAGGAATTGATCGTCCGCAACAACGGCCTTCCGGGAAGCTATGACCTCAAATTGATCGATATCAGTGGCCGTACGGTCTACGAGAAGAAAGCGGTCGAAATCCCGGCGGATGGATCAAAAGTGTTCGACTTACCCGGCAGGAACGAACTTTCCCGCGGCCTCTACACCATTTCCCTCCACAATGAGACCGAGCGGGTGACCCGTCGGGTGATGTACTGATCTTCCGGGGGGCGTTTTTCCTATAGCTAACAGGGTCGCCCCTACTCCCGACCAAGTCCATTGGCCATTCAACATTTGGCCACTTCGCCATTTGGCCACTTCGCCATCTAATACCCCTCTCACGGTGCCAACGTAAAGCGAAGCTCCAATCCCGCATTGGTGTTCGAGGTCGGGAAGGTCGTGGAGATAAAGGGCTCGTTCACCACCTTGTCGTAGAAGAGCCGGACGTTGAGGTTGTCGCTGATCTTGTAATCCCCCGAGACTTTGATGGACATGACGCGCTGGCCCGAGGTGACCTCGTTCTGTTGCTCCACCAGCTTACGCGTCACCGTCTTGTTGTTCCGAACGGAGAAATCCGCGCGGGCATCCAGATCGCTTTTCAACTGATTGCCCATGAGCATAAAAGGGAGCTCCAGTTCTTTGATCGTATAACCGGTCCCGACCACGATCTCCCGGCTCTTGACTTCTGTTAGCTGGTTGTTGGTGAGGCTGTAAGAGAGATTGCGGGACTTTTTCATCTCCACTTTCGTCTTGAGGCTGTTGTTCCAGGTCATATCGATCTTGAAGAGGGGGCTGAACTGTTCGGATATGGAGAGGGAAGCGATCTCGCGCCGGGGAATGTAATTGCGCTGTTGGTCCAGGGCGGCCGGATCGCCGTTGCTCCCTTCGTAATTCAGGTTGGTCTGGTAGCTCGTGCTCATAGTGGACTGGTATCCGTGGGAGAGCCGGATGCTCCTGAAGTGCTCTTTAAAGAAGCCGACCCTGGAAAGCCCGTCGTAATTGACCCGCCAGTTGGGTTTGGGGACCATCTTCGTAGGATCGGTCTTCACCTTATCCGGATCCTGGCCGGTATAAGCAGCGATAAAGGCCGGTACAAGCACATTCTGCTGGGTCCCCCCGTAACCTCCGTAAAAGGCGCTCGTATCAACCGGACTTGAGCCGGGATGGGCTTGCCCCAAACGTTTGGATATGGCCGTCCGATTCTCCCGGAACTTTTGGAACACTTCCGAGCGGTCCTTGTCATCGTTGGGATCGAACGCGGTCTGCAGGGTATTGACCGTCATGCTTATGCTCCCTGATGTCCGCGGGCTCTGGTGTTGGTGGCGCTGAAGCGAGTCGTTGTAGCGAAAGAACTCGCTGAACTCCCGGGACCGTTGTCGATTGGCATTGATATCGATCCGGAGCTGCTGAACGGGGCGAACAGAGGCCTGGATATTGATGTTCTCCGAATTGGTAATGGTATGGGATCGATTCAGATAGGGGGACTCCACAAGCCACCCCTGATCCGCAGCATGATCGGGAAAAGAATCCCGTTCTCCGAAACGGTTGTCCCGACCGAATATATCCCGCTCTTGTTTCCCCAACACGAAACCCGCTCCGGGACCTCCGAAACCCCTTGACATTCCGATCACATTGGTCCGCCGGTCGTAGCCGGGGAGAAGCGTACCCTGATTCCGGGAGTAGGAAATGGATATATCCTTCAATCCCATCAAGACCCTGGCCGCCCCCTCAAGGACAGACTTGACGGTCTCGTTCATGCCCTCCTCCGCTTCGGTGGTGTCGCTTTCTTCCTCACCATCGCCGCCACCGCGACCGCCTCCCCGCCGGCCTCTCCTTCCCCGGCCCCGGCCACTACCTCCACCATTTTGATTGATCTCCTGCAGGAAGCCCACTTTGTTGTAGAGCTTGTTGAAGTCCAGCTTGCCGTTGATCGAGACATTGCGGGAATTCTGAATGGTGTGGCCGAGGGAGTCCTGGGCCAGGGGCGCTCGCTGCCAGTTGTAAGTGGCCGAATAGCGCAGGTTGGAATTGATCCAATCGGTGGCGGGCAACTTGTCGAGGGGCAGCTGGTAGTTCAGGTCGAGCTGGTGGTTGTAATCGGTCGTCTCCCCGAAGTTCTGAATGCTCCGCATCACGCTGTCGCGGAAGACTTCGTAGCCTTCCGGGTCGAGTTCGCGGTCCACCCTCCCGGGCGGTTCCCCGACGATCGCATCGCTGTTGGCATTGAACTGGAGTTCGAGGCTTTGGGTAAGCCCCCAGGAAAAGCCATATTGCCGGTTCCACCGAAAGGTCTTGGTAAAGGTCGGGTCGAAAGTGATATCGGTGGTGGGGATATTGCTCCGGATCTGATGGTCGTTGTAGCGACGGTTGATGGTGGTGCTCACGTTGAGCTGGTTCGGGACCGGGTAGAAATTGAATTGCTCGATGGGATCCAGCCAATTGCTTTTGCCGAGAAAACCGATATCCCCAAAGGGTTCGACTTTCTTCGGTTGCGGGCTGAACCCGTAATTGATCGACCCTTGGTATTCCCGCGTCCGGCTGTGCTTTACGTCGATATTGCGCTCAAAGCGCTCGTTGTAGGAATAGGACAGAGAAAAGTTCTCGATGTCCCAGATCTTGGGGTCCCCGGCATTCTTTCCCCGTTGTTTACGGACATTGGTAAAGTTGATGCTCCTTCGTTTGGTATAGGACCGGGATCGTTCCTTGTGTTTTTCCCGGGTCTCTCCTTTCTTTTCTGATATGGATTCATCGAACTCAATATCCGGGGCCAGGGGATCGAACTCGGGTGTTTCGACCCGTTCGGAGTAACTCAAAAAAGTCGGCACCTTAATACCGGAATTGTCGGGAAAGAACTTGCCCAGTTTGAGATTGGAGGAGGCATCCACCTGTTTGACCTCCTTGCGCTGCCGTTCATTGAGCTTGTCCCCCAAGCTACCAAAGCCGGGCTTGCTGATCTTTCCGGATAGGGAGAGATCTCCGAGATCCGCCAATTGAGCATTCATGGAAGAAGTGGCCGCCCATCCTCCCTTGTTGTCGAATTCCGACACCCGAAGCTCATTCACCCAGACCTTGAAACACTTGGGCATACCGTCGTCCGGTTTATAGGGGTTGTCGCCCTGTTGGTCGGGGTTTCGCACGCCGATCATGATGGTCCGCGCATCCGCCAGATTGGGCGTGCCTTTCACACGAACGATCCGGTCACCCTCCGCACAATCCTTACACTCGAACTTTTTCAGAAGGGAATGGTCCTGCTGGTTTCGCTTTTGTTTCGCATTGATCAGTTCCTTCAGGGCGATCTCCATCTCGTTCTCCTTCGGCCAGACTTCCCGGGGCTGATTCTCTCCCCATTCGGAGGCTTTCAGGGGCATCTCGTACTCGTAATAATTCTCGTTGAAGTCCGACCCCAGCCTTATAAAAAGGGTCACGTCGCCTTTTTCCAGTTCCGTGCCCTGCCTTGAGGCCTCAAGGTGGCTGAACATCTTGAGCTTTTTGTAGCGCCGCAGATCGAACTCCACGTTCTTGTAGGCGGCCCTTGCATCACCGTCCTGCAGGTTACAGGCATCGAGCTGGAGGGATTGCTCGTTCATCTGGCTGAGGTTGGTGGTCTGCTGGTTTACTTCCCGGTCGATACCGGGAGGCACCACGTAATTGATGGGGGTTCGGTTCCCATTCTCCTCAATGTTGACGGCCGAGATATTAAAGGAAGTTTCCGGGGGATCGTCCTGCTGGTTCTCGCCGTCATCCTTGAGCGATCTGCGAAATATCCGCCATTCGCCGCGAACCAGTTCAAGCCTGGCGAAGCGAAGAACGGCCGGCTCCTCGAAATTGCGCAGGAACATCCGCATAAAACGGATGGAACGGAAATCCTGGATGTTGTTGACCACTTTGTCGGGCGCCCGAACGGGGATCCTGAACTGGTACCAGGTAACCGGCCGGGTCTCTCCGTTCTGCGTGTTGGGCGTGGCCACCCGCTTATCGGCAACGTAGTTCTTGCCCACCTTAAGGTCTGATTCACGAAGACTTACGTGGTATTGGTAGTAGCTCTCGTTCTCGCTCAGGTTGTTGTCCTGGTTGATGTCCTCTACGTCGGGCCGGGTCGTGGCAGAGGTGGGATAACCTGCATCGTTCTGCTGTTCCGACTGTTCCGTGGTCGGTGAGTTGCCGTCGAGCCCCCGGAACTCCTTATAGCGTTCCAGGATGTTGAGCTCCCGATCATCGTAGTCATCATCCCGGTAGTAGTTGTACCCATCCCCGGAAGGATCGCTTTGGAGCTTGTCGTAAACACCCTGGGAAACGATGTTCTGCATTTTGTTCAGGTAATCGTTGAAATATTGCCGCTCGCCCTGATCGCGCATCCCGTCCAGGCCAACATCCTGGAACTTCCTGGAATCGGGGTCGTTATCGAAGGCATTGACGATCGACTGGGTGGTGGGCACCTGGCCCCAGGTCGTGGTGTCCACATCACTGGGATCGGGATCCGTACCGGTGGGTAGCCCGTTCTCAAAGTTCTTTCTGGAATCCCGCAGAATGTCCTCGGAAATATTGCCCAGGTTGAAGTAAAGATCGCCGCCCTTCTGGTTCCTGGAATCCTTGTTAAAGGGGTCCATGAGCCAGAACTCGATGAACATCACATTGGCCTGCTCAAAATCGGTGGTCCGGAGGTCCCGCATGATCCCGCCCCACCGGGAAGAAGGCTTCTGGAGTTCCCCATTGCTTTTCACTCCCTGGGAGATCCCCTGTTCACCGTCGGTGTCGTAATTGTAGGGCCCCCTTTCGCTGGGATAATAGGCCAGATCGAACATCGCGATGTTCGTCGGCGTTCCGGCCGGCAGTTCCCGGTTGGGGAAGACCTCCTGCTCAAGAACTTCCCGCATGCGATGATCCGACTGCATATCCGGATCATTGGCAATGTGTTCCGGCGTCAGGTTGTTGTTCCGGAAGAAAAGCGGATCGATCGTGTACCAGCTAAGATTGGCCCGGTTATAGCCGTAAGCCCGGTCGTTGGACAATTGTCCCTCCGGGAACATGTCGGGCTGTCCCTGGGGCGTACTCGCCAGGGTCCAGTTGTTCGGGGTTCGTATATCGATACCGGATTGGCTCCCTTCGAAGTCATCGATATAGGAGGTACCCTGGTCCCCGATGGCCTTGGACTGGCCGGGGATAAGATGGGCGAACTCCCCCGCCAGGTCGATGGTGGATTTTTCCTTGGTGTCGATGAGGGGCAGGTTGTCCACCATCTTGGTGAGATAGGTTGACTCGGTCTGGTAATTGGCGTCGACTCCCCAAATGGTGTTGTTGATCGGGGCATCCCCGATGTTCACCTTTTGGGTCAGGGGCCTTTCGGTGAGGTTCATCACCGTGGCCCCCACGTTGAAATTCTCCGCCACACGGTAATCGAAACGGGAACCCATGAGCCGTTTGCTTTGGACACTAAAGGCTGAATTGCTCTCGAGGGAGACATTGATGGGCGTTTGGGATTCGAGGAGCCCCTGGTTGATGATCTTCACCCGGCCGAGGTTGTAATCGACCGTGTAATCCACCCCTTCTTCCAGCTTCACGCCACCCGCCGTAACGGTCACCGACCCCTCCGGGATGTTCAGAGCATTGAGATTGATCTGAGAGCCACTCTGCGACTCGTAGGAACCTTTCATCCGGAAGCGGTTCAACTGGGGGATTTGGCGCGCTGCAGTCTTTGTGGAATCGTAAAGCGGATCATAGACGATGTTATTGACGATATTGCTGTCCACTCCCGCATTCTCAAAGATCTCCCGCAGGTGATCCCCGAACGGCTCCACGACCGGAAAGAAAATACGCCCATTGTTGGACTCGACCGTACCACCCTGGGTAGCCGCATTGTCGATGAAATCAAAGGTGCCATCCGGAATGGTATCCCCGTTCTTGTTCAGGCGGTCCGCATTGAGGACCTGGATCAGTGATGTATTGTCGATGGGCGGCTGGGGGATGTAGTTGAGGTCCACCCCCTGGGAAGGGTCGTTGTACCAGACCCGAAGCTGGAAATTCTCCGAACTGAGCTGATAAGCGCTAAGGGAGTAGACGTTCTTCATCATCAGGTCCCAGAGGGTGGAGTTGGGATTGTTGTTGGTGGGTTTCAGCAACTTCAGGACCAGCGCGTCCTTTCCATCGACCCCGTCCGTCGAGAATTCCCCGACCTGAAAGGTCTCGCCCTGAAAGGTGTATTCATAGGCCACGGCGAGCACTTCATCCTGGTCGAGGGAACGGTTCAGGGAGATAAAGCCCAACCGTCGGTTGAAAGTATACTCGTTCTTGGATAGTTTCCGGGCGTTCTCCACCTTCTCAAAGTGGGTACCGGCCTCGTAGGGGCCGGGGTTCTGCATGTTCCGGAGGGCGCTGTTGGCATTGAAGAATCCCCGGACGGCACTGTTGCTGGAGACCTGGGAATAAACATCGTTGTGGTCATTATCGGGGCGGTTCGTATTGGAACCGGGTTGAATGCCGATCCCCTCACTGTATCCGGTGGCTTCACCGAGATCGCTCATGGCCACGATGTTCCGGGTATTCTCGGTCGTGTTGGTCTTGTTGGTGATCCAGACCTCGATCTTGCTGATATCGATATTGGAACCCACCACCGGCAGACTCGATAGCGCATCGTTGTAGTTGTCGCGGAAGTAATGGGAAAGGAAATAATGTTTGTTGGCCTCGTACTCATCGGCCTTGATATCGAAGCGTTTGCTCTGAGCGCCCCCGGATACCTCGATCTCTTTCTTTTCGCCTTTTTGCTGGGAGAAAACACTGGTCACTTTCAGGCGACCGAAGTGTAGTTTGGTCTTGACCCCGAAAAGGCTCTGACTTCCCCTGATCAGAGAGCTTTTGAGCGGCATGCTCACATTGCCGGCCTCGATCTTTTTGATGATGTCGTCCTCCTCGCCCGTATAATTGAGGTTCATCTCATTCTCGAAGTTGAACTGGGCTTCGGTATCGTAGCTGACCTCCAGTTTCATCTTGTCCCCGATCTTGCCCACCACGTTCAGTTGGATCTGCTGGTCGAAATCGAAGGTGGTGATCCGCCGCTGCTTCTCCGGGATCTGGGGATTTTCGGTCCGGGAGGAATTCACCCCGAAGGTGAGGGCGGCCGATCCCTGCGGCCGTATCTGGATGGTACTATCCCCGAAAATATCCTGGACCACATCCCCACCCACATCGAGTTCGGGCTTCACCCCTTCGGAGCTTGTGACGCGCTCAGCCTGCTTCTTTTCTTCCCAATACTCCTCGATATCGCGGGCCATTTCCTGATCGAAGTACTCATCCATGCTCATCCGCCGCGGAACCTCCCGCTGGATCGAATCCCCGACCGTATTGTAGAAAACGTATTCCCCCCGCTCGTGGTCGTAACGGATATCGGTATCGTAATTTTCCGGGTCATCGAGGTCCACTCCACCGCCGGTCCCGGTCGTATCCGACGCCCCGTCATCCTGGGCAACGGAAAGCAGCGGGGAACAGACCGCGATCCAACCCATCAGAAGGACAAGAAGGGTGTATGGGACAGTTCTACACTGTCCCGGCCGGTGGCCATTTCCCGGGAACATGGTCAAAAAAGTGGATTCAGAGCGCCTTCAGGGTCGTTTTTACAAGTTGCTCGACAGGGGTATCGGCACCTTCCTTTTCGATGATCTTATCGAGTTTCTGCCGTGCTTTGGACTGGTCGATCCCCAAAGCAGCGAGGGCTGATAACGCCTCTTCTCTGGAACTATTGCCCGAGGCCTTGCTTTCTTCAGCGATAAAGGTCTCTTTTTCGAGCTTGTCCTTGAGATCAACGATGATCCGCTGAGCCGAACGCGGCCCGATCCCCTTGATCCCTTTAAGGGTCGCCACATCCCCCTCCACGATGACCCGGCGCAATTCCTCCGAGCTCAGTGCCGAAAGGGTCACAATGGCCGTAGAGGCCCCCACCCCGGAAACATCGATGAGATGCCTGAACATGCTCCTTTCCTCCCGGGTGGAAAAACCATAGAGAAGTTGGGCATCCTCGCGGACGAGCATGTGGGTAAACAATTTGCAGCTCCCTTCATCGGGGAGCGAAGCGTGGGTCTGGAGCGAGATCAAGAGCTCGTAACCGACCCCTTGACAATCGAGGATGACCCGTGCGGGGTCCTTTTCGATCAGATCTCCGCGCAGTTGTGCGATCATAGCAACGACTTGGGTTTCCCTTGCGTTTCGAATATCAGAAAAATGTGAAGGGATAAGAGGCCTGACAAGATCTTGCCACCCGGGCTCAATTGGAAGAGGTTCCCCGCCGCCCATCCTTCTCCCCGGCCCTTAAAGCCTCGACGAATGCCCCGGCCTGGCCCCTGATATCCGAGGCATCAGCGATAGCCGAGGAAAGCGCCACCCCGTAAACCCCGATCGCCCGAAGCGACTTCACATCCCCCACTTCTATACCGCCGATCGCAAAGATCGGCAAGGAGATCCCGCTCACCTCGCATTTTTGAAGGATCTTCCGATAGCCCTCCAGCCCCAGGACCGGTTCGAGTTGTTCCTTGGTACCCGTTTGGCGGTAAGGACCAAGACCGATATAATCCACTCCCTTCTCGTAGTGGGCCTTGATATCCTCGAAGGTATTGGCAGTACCCCCGATGAGCGCATCATTTCCGAGGATCCGGCGGGCCTCGGCAGGATCCGTATCCCCTTTGCCCAGGTGAACCCCCTCGGCCCCGACTTCCCGGGCGATATCCACATGATCATTGATCGTGAGGATGGCAGACCGTTCGCTACAGATCGCTTTCACAGCTTTTCCCACCTCGCGGATGCTCGAGAGAGGGGCCCCTTTCATCCGCAATTGCACCAGCTCCACACCACCTTCACAGGCCTTTTCCACCAACTCGGAAAGAGGCATACCGACCACGGATCTGGTAATAAAAAGCAATCGCGGCAGTCCTTTCTTGTTCACTTCCATAGCGGAAAGTTTTTTCTCCGTGAACCCCATCCCCGATTCACTATTTCGTCCCTTCGCTATAACAAACCCCTCATTCCCGATAAGGCTCCATCGGTACCCGCTCCCCCTCCTTAAAGGCCACCACAAAAGCTCCTTCCAAACCACTCTCCAATAGCTCCTTTCGATAGGATTCGGCTTTCTGAACGGATTCAAAGCGACCGACCGTGAATTTCTTGGTCCCCCCGTCCTCATAGGAGCGGACAGAACCGGCCAAGCCGTAATTATCCGCGAAATAACGCGCCGGCGGTGGGTCCTTGAACGCCCCGATCTGAACCCGGAAGATCACATCCCCACCCGCTCCGGATGACGACTTTTTCCCTTTTCTCCTCCCCTTTCCTTCAGAAGCTTCTCCAGCTGATGAAGGGGCCTTCTTTTCTTGCTTCCTCTCTTCTTGCGTCCCTTTCGTTTCCACCACCTTGTCCCGTTCCCGGGTTTTTTTTCCTTTTTCTTCCCTTCCAGCACCTGCCTGAGCTTTCCGGGTCGTATCCCCCGGAGCGGAGAAAGGATGGGGTTGTCGGCCCACCTTTCCGAGCGACACGCGGGCATCGGTATTCATGGATAGGCGCTTCTCCTCATAGATATAGGAGAAATTCCCATCGATCCTCAGCTCCCCGTCACGAGCAGGCCCCTCGAGCGAATAAGAGACTTTAATGGGGTTGTGCCTTGGCAGGTCCATCCAAAGGATCTTCATGGTATCGCCTTCTAAGCTAAAGACCCCTTCCATCGTTTCCCGTTCCCGGGCTTCAAAACCATCAGGCAGGGTTTCCGTGATCCGCGCAAAACCGGTCAGGTCCCCTTTGCGGATCGTGATCCGGACCAGATAATGCCCGGTCCCTTCCTTTTCAATGGTCCTTTCGAAGCGGATCTCCGGCTCCCCTGAAAAGACCGGACGCAGCAGCGCCCCTTTCACAAGGAAAGGAAAGCCCAGAGCCACCAATAAGAAGAAACAGGGGGCAAAGTCACAGCCATCCCCTTTATTCGAACTTTTCCAATGGATCCTTTCGCTCAACAGGGGTCCTTTCATGAAAACGATCTTCGGGGCGATAGCTACGGAATTTTCCAAAATTCAGCAAAAAAGCGGAATTGACAACAATGTCCTCCGATCACGACCGGAACAATGGTTCCCGGCAAGGGGACCCAACGGAAAGCCCGGATGTCATTCAAGCGACAAGAATGCCAATTTACCCCGTTCCAGACCCTTATTTCAAAAACCTTTCAGCACTGGTCACTGTAATTTAAGATGACAATGATCAATGGCCAAAACGGCCTTTATTCACGAAGCAAAATCCAACAAAGCGATGGAAACACAGGAAAAGCTCAAGCTCGAAGAACACAGTCCCGAAAGTGCACCCGAAGGGAGCAAAGAGGTCCTCGAGAACGTCAAAGAGAACATGGGAGCCATCCCCAATATTTACAGTTATATGGCCAATGCCCCCTCTTTGATCCAGACCTATACGGCAGGGGTTGAAGCCTTTGCCCGATCCTCCGGATTCTCAAAAGTCGAGCAGGAAGTGATCTTCCTCTCGATCAGTCGCGAGAACGCGTGTGACTATTGCATGTCCGCACACAGCTTCCTCGCTGATAACATCTCGAAGGTGCCCGCGGAAGTGACCGATGCGATCCGCAACGACCAGGAGATACCCGACCATAAACTGCGAACGATCAGTGACTTAACCCGGAAGATCGTGCGCAAGCGGGGATGGATCGGTCCCGAGGACATCAGCGCATTCGTCGAAGCCGGCTACGCAGAAAGACAAGTCGCCGAGATCATTACGGCTGTCGGATTGAAGACCATGAGCAATTACTTCAACCACATCAACCAAACCCCGGCGGACGAGATGTTCGGCGACCGCAAATGGGAAGCCCCCAAGTGAAGCCCTGTGCCTTTTCCCCTTCTGAACCGGTATTCTTTCGCCGGTTCCCATGAGAAAGGACATTCGGAACGGGGGAAGATAGCACGGTAAGAAATTCACGGATCAGAGAAAAGACCGGTCGTAAACACGGCCGGTCTTTTTTTGGTCAAACGGCTCACCTCCCTTCCCGATAAGAAGCAGCCAAAGGTGTAGGTTCAAAAATATATATTTTTCACAGTGCTTAGTCTGTGAAAAATATATATTTTTGGATATCGTTTCACGCCCTGTCCGGTCGGATCTGTCCATATTCTATCCCCATCCCTGAACACTTGATCTCAACCTTCACAGCCTCTCACCGATGATAATGGATCGTCCATGACGAAGCACAGTTCCCCAATTGAGATCCCGAACCCCGGGAACTTGCCCCGGATCGTCGTGATCGGTGGCGGATTTGCCGGTCTTTCCTTTTTGAACAGGATCCGGGACCGCTACTATCAGGTGGTCCTGGTGGACCGGAACAACTTCCATCAGTTCCAGCCCCTTCTCTATCAGGTGACCATGAGTGCTCTTGAACCGGACAGCATCGTTTTTCCTCTTCGCAAGGAGATCCGGGGCCGGCAAAACGTCCGTTTCGTATACGGGGCTCTCGAACGGATCGACCCCGATCAGCAGGTCATCTACACCGAAGAAGGTTGGTTCTATTACGACGAGGTCCTGATCGGGACCGGAACGGTCTCCAACTTTTTCGGCCTGGAGAAGATCAAAAAGAACGCCTTCGCCATGAAGGACGTTCGGCAATCCCTGGATATTCGTCACTTTATCCTCACCAACCTTGAAAAAGCCGCGATCGCTGGAGATGAAAAGGAGCGGGACGCCTATACCAATTTCGTGATCGTAGGCGGTGGCCCAACGGGTGTCGAGCTGGCCGGTTCGCTCGCCGAGTTCAGGCGTTATATTCTGCCATCGGATTATCCGGAGTACGATCCCAAGATCATGGAGATCTTCCTGATCGAGGCGGGCGATCAACTGCTCAAGGGCATGTCGGAGAAGGCTTCTCGCATCGCGTTCAAACACCTGAAGAACATGGGCGTGGAGGTCAAGCTGAACGAGCTAGTGGAGGATTACGACGGGGATTCGGTCGTGACCCGGAACGGTCTGCGGATCAGCGCCCGGAACTTCATCTGGACGGCGGGTGTCAAGGGGGATTTCCCTGAGGGCATTCCAAAGGAGATGGTAGTCCAGGGCGATCGATTGGAAGTGGACCCCTACCTCCAGGTCAAAGCGCTCCCGCACGTTTATGCCATGGGCGATGTAGCCGCGATGAGAAGCGAGGCCTACCCCAACGGTCACCCCCAATTGGCCCAGGCAGCTATTCAGCAGGGCGACCACCTGGCACGGAATTTTAACAGGATCGCCCGGAAAAAGGCGCCCAAGCCCTTCTTCTACGTAGATAAGGGGACGCTCGCCACCATCGGGAAGCGCAGGGCCGTGGCTGACCTGGGGCGCTTCCGTTTCGACGGTTACCTGGCCTGGCTCCTCTGGTCATTGGTCCATCTGGTCCAGATCAGTGGCTTCCGGAACAAGTTCCTCGTTGGCCTGAACTGGGCCTGGAGCTACTTCAGCTACGAAAAGGGGAACCGCCTTATCATCAGGAAGAGTAGGGAAAAAGCCGAATTTAGAGAGAGACCCTGATCCATGGCTTCCACTCGGGAATCCCTCTTTGAAAGGCTACTGTTCGAACAAAGCTTTCAACTCGGAGGCCTCCTCCGGTTTCATTTTCCCGGCCAGGATCAGGCTGAGCTGGCGACGCCGCAGAGCCCCTTCGAAGCGCTGCTGCTCCTCTTCGCTCTCCGGCACCAATTCCGGAACCTCTGCGACCTTCCCATCCGCATCGAGGGCCACGAAGGTGTAAATGGCCTCATTGCATTTCTTCCATTCCCCCGTCTTATGATGTTCCACCCACACGTCGATGTACACTTCCATGGACGTACGGAAACTCCGGGAAACCTTGGCCTCCAATGTAAGCACATCGCCAAGACGGACCGGATGGTTAAACGTGACATTGTTCACGGAGGCGGTCACCACCACTTCCCGGCACAGGCGGTGGCCCGCTATAGCGCCGGTCACGTCCATCCAATGAAGAAGCTGTCCGCCGACCAGGTTGCCGAGAATGTT
Organism: uncultured Weeksellaceae bacterium; assembly: GCA_964453635.1. Lineage (GTDB taxonomy): Bacteria > Bacteroidota > Bacteroidia > Flavobacteriales_D > CAYVSK01 > CAYVSK01. The sequence goes on from CAYVSK010000041.1 coordinate 14,867, forward strand.
GGTCTGATTCGGCAGGACAACATGAGAAGAAACGGTGTGGGTATCCTGGGGGGTCATTTTCTTCCTCATGATCGGCTTTATTTAGAAAGGTCGTCTTTAAAAGGGGACACGCAAAGCTCGCAAAAAAGTCACAGCGGGCGTAAGGTAACAAATGTCCGTACAATGGCTACCTTTATAGAGCATCACGCGAAAGTACTTTTATGACCTATCCAGCCCTCCAGGCCCTCCATATCATTTTCGTCGTAACCTGGTTCTCAGGCCTCTTTTACATCGTTCGGCTCTTCGTTTATCACGCTGAGGCCGAACAAAAAAGCGCCAGGGAGCGGGATGTCCTGCAACCGCAGTACCGCGTGATGGAAAAACGCCTCTGGTACGGGATCACCTGGCCATCCATGATCCTCACCCTCATTTTCGGCATTTGGCTCCTGGTCGAAAAACCCACCTTGCTGCAAAGGGGCTACATGCACCTTAAACTTTTATTTGTGGCCCTTCTGGTGAGCTACCACCTCTTGAACCAAGGCCTCTTCGGCCACTTTCAGCGCGACAGGATCCGCTTTTCCCCCTGGCAATTGCGCCTTTGGAACGAGGTGGCCACCCTCTTCCTGGTGGCGATCGTTTTCATCATCATGATGCGGGATATGTTCAACTGGATCTGGGGAACGCTGGGGATTCTCGGTCTGGGCGGCTTACTCTACCTGGCCTCCCGGATCTACCGCAACCAAAGGCAAAATAACACTCCTGCAGAAGCGGAAAGCGCTCAACTCCAGAGTGAGCGGGAGAACACTGGTGATCAGGAGGAGCCAGCGGATGGGGATCACTGACGGAGAATCCAGGCCCCTCGTTCTTGATCCTGGACCGAACGCAGGGCTTTCTCGGCCGCTTCCCGGCTCCTGTAACTCCCGAAAGCGACCGGGTGAAGGCTCTTATAAGGATCAAGGATCCGGGCCCGGTGGCCTTTTCTTTCCAGCTGGTCCTTGAGTTCGCGGGCATTGGCCTCGTATTCGAAACATCCCCCGATCACGTGCCATGCTCCTTTATGAGAGCCGGAAGAACGACCGATCTCCCTGCTCTTCTTGCTTTTCTTTTCAGCTCCTTTCCGCCGGATCACCACTTCTTTCGTCTCATCCCCGATCCCGATCTCCTTTTTCACAAAATCGGTATCAGGCGGAAAGGATGGATCCAGTGGAATGGAAGCGGGATCCCAGGACCCCGTAGCGACTTGCTTTTCCCGCGCTTCATAGTGTTTTACAGGGGAGTCTGAAAAGAGCGACCATCGGGACCATTGGACCCTTCCTTCATGAAAGCCTCCCCCTTGGTAAAAGAACCATCCCCCGCCGACCAGGAGGATGATCAACACGGAAACAGCCACTTTGGACCACGGAAGCGACCTTTCTTTTTCTGTGCCGATACTCCTGACCTTAGCGGCCGGGGAGGCAGTCCCGGTGCTTTTTTCCCCGGACCCGACATCTTTCACCGTTTCAGGCCTGGGGTCTTTTTGCGGCTTCTTCCCTTGCTCGCCTTTTTCTTGACCAGAACGTTCCATCTCCGGGGTTTCGGCAGCGATCTTTTCCCTTTGCTCCTCCTTTCGGACCTCCGGGGCCTTTGCAAGAGGGGCTGTCCCTTTCCTGGGGGAGGCAGTTTCTTCCGCCGCTGAAGCCACTTCCTTTTCTTTTCCGATCGGCGGCGCATAGATCGGCCGCAAGCCGAAACTCTCCATCAAATGATTCTCATGGGGATCCTGTTCAAAACGGATCCGCCCTTCATTTCCCTTGTAAAGGACCCCGACCCCTTCCAACTCGATGCGCCGCCGATCCTCAAGGGTGTGCTCCCAATCCCTGACGGTGTGAAGGATCGTTTCGCGGCTCTCTGCATGGGAAAGGGCAGCCGCCTGTGCAATGTGGTCCTGCAACAATCCGTCGTTCCGCTGAAGTTCCCGGTTGAAGAGAAGCGCTTTGTAGGGGGGATGGATGACGTGCCTTTCCCGGTCGATCGAAGCACTCCGGGGTTCGGCCACAAAGCCACCGAATTCCGGAACGATCACACAATCGTTCCTATAAAGGAGTTCGCTGATGTGGGGGGCGAGGTCCATGGCCATTCCACTCATTGGCTTGCTAAGATAAGGGATCGGAGCCAAAGAACGGGACCGCTTCACTTTTCCTTAAAGACCGTCTTCAAGGGGACCCCTTCGAAGCCAAAGTTCTCCCGGAGCTTGTTCTCAAGGTAGCGTTGATAAGGCGGACGGATACCCCGGGGTTTGTTGCAGTAAAAGGCGAAGGTCGGTGCGGCCGTTCCCATTTGCTGGACGTATTTGATCCGCACACGGGAGCCTTTGTGGAGGGGCGGGGGATAGTGCTCGATCGCATTCAGCATGACCCGGTTGAGCTCCCCCGTTCCGATCTTTTTTTGCCGGTTCTCCACGACCCTGACAGCGGCTTCAAGCACCTTGAAGACCCGCTTCCGTTCAGGTACGGAGATGAACACGATCGGAATATCCGAGAAGGGGGCCGCCCGTTCAAGGATGTGGGCGCGATAATCATCCGCTGTCTTGTTGTCCTTCCCGATCAGGTCCCACTTGTTCACGGCAATGACGACCCCTTTCCGGTACTGGGAAATGATCTGCAGGATCTTGAGCTCTTGTTTCTCCATCCCCTGGGTGGCGTCCAGCATCAGGATCGCCGTATCCGACCTTTCAATGGCCCGGATGGACCGAAGGTTCGAATAATATTCCAGGTCCTCCCGGATCTTCCCCTTTTTCCGGATACCGGCCGTATCCACCATCAAAAGGTCGAAGCCGTAGCCCTTGAAGCGGCTGTCAATAGAATCCCGGGTGGTCCCGGGGATATCAGTTACCACATTGCGGTCCACTCCCAACAAGGTGTTGACCAGGGAGGATTTTCCGACGTTCGGCCGTCCGACCACTGCAATTCGGGGAACATCAGGTCCTTCCGGGACGTGTTTTGAGGAAAGTCGCTCAATGACAACGTCCAGAAGATCGCCCGTACCCCGTCCGTTGCGCGCGGATATGGCCATGACAGCTTCCCAACCCAGACCGTGGAAAACGGCAGACCCCATCTCATCTTCGTGATGGTCCGTTTTGTTGGCGACCACGATCACATTGTCCTTGCCTCTCTTCCGAAGGTGCCCGGCCAATTGCTCATCGAGATCGGTGATCCCGGTCTCGGTGTCCACCATGAAAAGGATCAGGTCCGCTTCCTCGATGGCGAGCTCCACTTGTTGATTGATGGGCGTCTCGAAAGAATCCCCCGAACCGGACATATAGCCCCCGGTATCCACGACCGAGAAGCTGTGTCCGCTCCAATCGGCATGACCGTAGTGACGGTCGCGCGTCACACCACTCTTCTCATCCACGATCGCCTTGCTGGTCTCGGTCAAGCGGTTGAAAAGCGTCGACTTTCCCACATTGGGGCGCCCTACAATGGCCACCAGATTGCTGCTCCCTTTCATGATCTTGCTGCCTCTTTTACTTCGTTTTGAATTTCGGTTTTTTTACCGGTCGCTCTTTTATCCGTCAAAAATTCCTTTCCATCCGCTTCACCTTCCTTAGCGTAAGTTTACTATAAAGACCGAAAGAAGATCAAAAACGTTGGCGTATACGGGGAATGAATGGCCGTGATCCTTTCTTTTTTATCGTCAGAATACAGTCGCTATCCCCCATCAATCGTAACCGTACTCGCTCAGTTTGTCATCCCGCTCCCGCCAGTCCGCTTCTACACGCACATAGAGTTCCAGGCGGACTTTCCGGTCGGTAAAACGCTCGATCTCCTTGCGGGCATCGATGCCCAGGGACCGGATCTTTTGACCCCCGGCCCCCAACATAATGGATTTCTGAGATTTCCGCGATACGACGATATCGGCGTGGATATAGAGCGGATCCTGGTCTTCCTTGTAGCTGTTCACGATCACCTCGCTCGAGTAGGGAACTTCCTTCTGGTAATGCAGAAAGATCTTCTCGCGGATCATCTCCGCCACGAAGAAGCGCAGGGGCTGGTCCGTGAACGCCTCCTTGTCAAAAAAGGGCGGCGAATATGGGACAAGCTCGACAAGCCGCTCGATCAGCCCCTCGACATTGAAACCTTTGAGCGCTGAAATGGCCTTGACCTCAGCCTGCGGAAGGCGTTCCTGCCATTGGCCGGAAAGTTCTTTGACCGTGCCGGGATCGCTTTTATCGATCTTGTTGAGGAGGACCAGCACGGGCACATCGCTCTGGGCGATGGCTTCCACGATCTGCCGGTCAGCTTTTTCGGGGTGCGTCACATCGACGATCAAAAGGATCACATCGGCATCCTCGATCGCTACCCGAATGTAGCGGAGCATCCTTTTGTGAAGCAGGTAACCGGGCGAGACCCAACCGGGGGTATCGGAAAGGACCAATTGATGATCGTCGCCGTTCACAATGGCCCGGATCCGCTGGCGCGTGGTCTGGGCCTTCGGGGTGATCACGGATAGCTTCTCCCCGATCAGGCCGTTCATGAGGGTTGACTTGCCCGCATTGGGCGCCCCGATGATATTGACGAATCCGGCTTTGTGCTCGCTCATTAAACTCGTATCTGTAAAGGCTTTACGCGGAGAGCGCAGAGAAGGCACTGAGGCCGCAAAGTTCAACAAAAAACGAAAGAGAAGGGAGGAAAAAAGACAAGTTATGCGGAAAAAACAGTGTGTGAGGGGGACGCATGCTCACCTCCTCTCACACACTGCCTCAGGTAGCGGGGGCAGGACTTGAACCTGCGACCTTCGGGTTATGAGCCCGACGAGCTACCATCTGCTCCACCCCGCACTATCTTGGAAGTGCAAAACTATTAAATATTCCGGAACCATGAACATCCCCATAAAGCGGCCTTGCCATTGCTGAACGACAAAGCACCCCATGTTCTGGACAAAATACCCCAAAGGCAAGCGAAAACCCCAACCCCGCTCATTCTCCCTTATCTTTGCAGGATGATGGACGAAAAAGCCAGCCGGACCAAGATCGAAGAACTCGGTGAATTCGGTCTCATCCAGAAACTGACCGGAAACACCGAGATACACAACGACAGCACGATCAAAGGGGTGGGGGACGACGCCGCTGTTTTGGCACGGGATGATACAAGTTACGCCCTCCTCTCCACAGACTCCCTTATAGAAGGGGTCCATTTCGACCTGATCTATACGCCCCTGAAGCACCTCGGTTACAAAGCGGTGGTCGTGAACCTATCCGATATCTACGCCATGAACGGGGTCCCGGAACAAGTGACCGTTTCCCTGGCCCTCTCCAACAAATTCACCGTCGAGGCCCTGGAAGAGATCTATAAAGGGATCCATCACGCCTGCCGTATCTACCAGGTCGACCTGGTGGGAGGCGACACCACTTCCTCCAAAAGCGGGAGCATGATCAATGTGACAGCCGTCGGTCAGGTTCAGCAAGAAAAGGTCGCTTACCGGGATGGCGCCCAGGAGCACGACCTACTGGTGGTCTCCGGTGACCTGGGCGGAGCTTATATGGGCCTCCAGCTCCTGGAACGGGAGAAAGAAGTCTTCCGGGAAACCGAGGGCGTGCAGCCCGACCTCGAGGGCCACGATTACATCCTCGAACGGCAGCTCAAACCGGAAGCGCGGAAGGATATCATCGAGACC
>CAYVSK010000042.1:0-10413 GCA_964453635.1 uncultured Weeksellaceae bacterium
CCATTTTCTTCGAGGAACTGAACCGCATCGATCATCCGGATCGCTTCCTCCACATTCCGTCCAAAGGGCATGTGATTGATCAGCTCATGTTGCACTACACCATCCCGATCGATCACAAAAAGTCCCCGATACGGCAACATGGGACCGGTTGCAATGAGCTCCCCTTCCTCGTTGTATTGATATTCTCCTGCCAAGACCCCGTAAGCGTCGCTTATGGTCTTGGTGGTATCAGCTACAATGGGATATTCAACACCTTGGATACCCCCTTCCTCGCGCGCTTGTTTCAACCAGTTTTGATGAACTTCCTCTGTATCTGTAGAACAAGCCACAACGGCCGTATTCCGTTCTTCAAAATCCCCCATCCGCTCCTGGAACGCATGAAGTTCCGTGGGACAAACAGGGCTAAGGTCCTTTGTATAGAAGAAAAAGACCACATGCTTCTTGCCGAGAAATTGATCGAGGGAAAAATCCTGCACGATCTCCCCCCCGTTAACCACGGCTGTAGCCTTGAAAGAAGGCGCTTTTTTGCCGACCAATGCCATTTTTATCTGGGTTTTTCAGGTTTTGACTCGAATTGGTTTTTGTCACGACCAATTTAGGAAATCTCGCCTATTTGGGCATTCCGACCACCCGCCGGGATCTTTTATTTTCGCCCCGCCTTCACCTTCCTATACATCAAGACAAGACCTGTGACCCAAGAAAAGGAATGGTTCCGAACATGGTTCGACTCCCCCTACTACCACCTCCTCTACAAACACCGGGGGCGAAATGAGGCATCCGACTTCATGCGGAACCTTACGGATCACCTACGGCTCCCCAAGGGTTCCCGGATCCTCGACCTGGGATGCGGGAAAGGAAGACATGCCTTTGAACTCCATCAGCTGGGATTCGAGGTCCACGGAATCGACCTCTCACCCGCTTCCATTCAGCAAGCCAAGCAGTACGAACGCCCAGGCCTTTCCTTTTCGGTGGCCGACATGCGGGAACCCTTTGGCAACAACGACTACGATGTGATCCTCAATCTTTTCAGCAGTTTCGGGTACTTCGGGGACCAAACGAACCAAGCGGTCCTCCGCAACGTCAAAACAGCCCTCAACCCCGGCGGGATATTCGTCCTGGACTATTTGAATCCCAAAAAACAATTGAAGGACCTGATCCCTGAGGAAACCCTCCATATCGAGGGGGTGGAGTTCCACATCAACCGCTTCGAACAGGATGGATACATCATAAAGACGATCGGGGTGAAAGATGGGAATGCCGTCCATCATTTCGAGGAAAAATTGAGACTCTTCGAAAAAGAGGACCTGGTGAACATGCTCGAAGAACAAGGACTGTTGGTCAAGGAGATCAAAGGCGACTACCAAATGGGGGAACTGCACCCCGAACGCTCCGAACGATTGATACCGATCGCCGAGAAAAAGGGATAAGCGCTATCCATTAAAGACCATACAGGTATGAAGACCGGGAAACGTACAGATCCGGGAGCAGGGAACGACCTCTTCGCTTAATCCCAAGGATCTCAGGGAATACCATAAATACTATAGCTTGGTATTCCTTCCCGAATTGTTTATATTTGCTGCGAACCTGCCAAGCTTCCCCTTTGTCCGAATCAGCCGAAAATCTCGATATTTACGACCTCTATAACAAGATGGAGAGGAACAATATCATGCTCTCCTTCAAAGGGGAAGTGACTTCCGAGCTCCTCACTTCGATCCTTCAGATCATGGAATCCAAACTGGATTCCATCGAACAAAAGAAAAAGACCAAAAAAAAGGTCTACAATATCCTTGTCGAATGTTTGCAAAATCTTTATCATCACGTCGATGATATCAAAGAGATCGAGAACAGCACCATCGAGGACAAGAACTCAGCCATTTTTATGATCGGGAAACAAGCGGACGGCTATACGATCGTGACCGGCAATTTCGTTCCCCGAAAGGAAGTAGAAGGACTCAAGAAACGGATCGACGATATCAATGCCATGAGCAAGGAGGAGCTCAAGAATTATTACAAGCGCGTGCTTAATGACGGTGGCTTATCAGAAAAAGGGGGCGGGGGGCTCGGCATCATTGATATCGCCAAGAAGTCCGGTCAAAAATTGGATTACGAGTTCCTGCCCCTCGACGAAGTGAGTTCTTTTTTCAGTTTAAATGTCAAGATCGCGGAATAAACCCTGAACCCATGGAAGACATCAAAATCGAAGGCACACCCAAAACCCCCGAGGTGGAATTCAAAGCGGATGAAGGCAAAATGCTGATCAAGGGACGCTCGATCCCCGAGAATTCGATCGAATTCTACAAACCCTTGATCGACTGGATCGAGAATTACGGGAACGAAGTGGAGGACGAAAAACCCACAGAGGTGAACATGCAACTGGAGTACTTCAATACCAGTTCCTCCAAGTGTATTCTTGACGTCTTCAAAAAACTGGAGGAGATCAAGAAAAAGGGCAAGGACATCACGATCAACTGGTACTACGAAGAGGATGATGAGGACATGCTTGAGGCTGGTGAAGACTACCAGGCCATCATCGACATTCCCTTTAAAATGATCGAAGTAGAAGAGATCTGAACCCTTACCTTCCGGGTATTTTCAGTTTTTCCAACCCTTCTATCAGCTTGCGCAACAGATCGAAATAGAGCGTAACGATCAGGATCAGGCTCATCACCCAGATCATGGCAACATTGGCCCAGAACGTGTCGATGTAGGTATCCCCCAGCTTTTTTCGGGGTGCATAGAAATGGGCATCAAAGAATGCGGAGTGATAGGGGGCCCGATAGATCGGGTCCTTTTTCTGGATCAACTCCCCATTGGCTTCAAGGATAACAGTGAGGCTATTCTTGTTGGTAACAAAGGCCCCGAGCTTCTCGTTCGTGTAGGCATCCTTCATTCGGCGGAAATTGGCTCTCAGGCTATCGGTCTTGGTCATCTCCACGATCCGGTCCTCTTTCTGGCGGGAAGTCTTTTTATAAAGCTCCTTGTAGTGATCAAAACACCATTTCAGGAACTGCCGGGCATCTTTCAGACTTTTTGAAGTGACATTGCCGGCTTTTAGGGCATCGAGCGATGGGCTCAGGTGTTTGAGCTTTTTCTCCATCCAGCCCTCGAGCTCCCTTCGCAGGTTCAGTTCCTTCCTGAACTCGTTGCGGACCAATCCCAGGGCATTGCTCAACAACTTGTCGGACCGCGCCTCCTTCTCCACATCGTTCAAGTAGCCACGCGCATTCGATATACTATCGCGCAAAGCCTTGACCCAAAAATCCTTCTTCCAGTTGGAGAACTTCCGATATTTATCGAACTCAAAGAAGCGCTTTTCAAATTTATTGTCCTTGTATTGGGTTACTGCCAACCCCTCATAGGCCCACCTGGAGGCCATGATATTCCCGATCAGGGGGACACCGGACCGGGAGGCGAAGGCGGGATGGAGTTTGTCAAAACTCACAATGACCCCACTAAAGAGCAATTGGGGAATGATCAGGAGGGGAATGAGAATATAGATGACCTTGGCGGAATTGAAACTCGCAGAGATGTTCAGGCCAAGCATGTTGGCGAAGCAGGAAACGGAGAACAAAAGGAGCCAATAGCTGAAGGTCATCCCCTTGATCTCGAGAATGAGGTTACCCACGACCACATAAAGGATCATCTGTACGGCGGACAGCATGAACATGATGGATATCTTGGAGAAGAGATAGGACCCCTGGCTCAGGTTCAGAAAGGCTTCGCGCGCACGGATCTTTTGGTCCCGAATGATCTCTTCGGCACTTACCGTCAACCCGATAAAAAGGGCCACGATCACAGCGATGAAGAGGTACGAGGGGAGGTTGACGTTCTCCCGTAGGATATACTCCATTTCCTCACCGGGATTCCCGAAATACTTCACAAAGAAACTCAGGATAGCCGCGAGGACCGGTGCCTCTAAAAGGTTGATCCCCAAATATTGTTTGTTGGTGAATTTGGAAAGAACGTCCCGCGTAAAGAATATTTTGAACTGGCCCAAGACACCGGGCGTCTTGAAGGTGCTTTTCGGAGCATCTTCCACGGGCTCCAGTTCTTTCGGATAATTCCCGATGTGTTCGTTAAAAGCAGCGTACCACTCTTCCGCAGGCACTTTTCGCTTGCTGGTGAGGTTCCCGAATTCATCGACCACCTTGGACTCGATGATATTGAAGATCTGCTCCGGGTTCACGTTCCCACAAGTAGGGCATTCACTTTCCTCGGCATTGATGTGGTCCACCTGCTTCTTGAAGTAAACGACACTGTCCACCGGATTGCCATTATAGATCGGATATCCCCCCTGATCGAGGATCAATAGCTTATCGAACATCTTGAAGATGTCCGAGGAGGGCTGGTGGATCACGACAAAGACCAGTTTCCCCTTGAGCGCAAGCTCCTTGAGGAGGTCCATAATGTTCTCCGAATCCCGGGAAGACAACCCCGAAGTGGGTTCATCCACGAAAAGCACAGAGGGTTCACGGATCAGCTCGAGGGCAATGTTGAGCCGTTTCCGCTGTCCACCACTGATCACTTTATCCACCGGACTACCCACTTTCAGGTCCTTTACCTCGTATAAGCCGAGACTCTCCAGCAACTCGAGGACCTTACGGGCGATCTGATTGTCGGTGTGATCGTCGAAACAGAGCTTCGAGTTGTAAAAGAGGTTCTGAAATACCGTCAGTTCCTCGATAAGGAGGTCGTCCTGCGAAATGTACCCGATGACGCCCTCGATCTGGTCGCTTTCCCGGTGGATATCGATCCCGTTGATCGTGATATGACCTGTGGTAGGCACGTAATTCCCGTTCAACAGATTGAGGAGCGTGGATTTACCGGCACCGCTACCCCCCATGATCCCGAGCAGTTTCCCGGATTCCTCCGCAAAACCAAGGGAATGCATCCCGTAACCCCCGTTGGGGAACTGGTAGGTCACATCCTTGGCCTCGAAAATGATCCGTTCCTCAGCCGTATCCGAGATAAAAGAGTTGAGGATGTCACTATAATAGATGGGCTGGACCAACGAGCTCCTGAACGAGGAACCGTGGGTCAACACATAGATCGAACCGGGATTGATGACCTGCCCGTTAAGATAGAGTTCACTCTCCCCGAGGTAGCGGAACACGTACATGTTCACGCTTGGAATGCGCAAGACCCGGACTTGTCCGGTCAATCCTTCGGCATAAATATGCTTGGTCTCCTCGAATCCCGGCTCCTTTTGATTGTCTATATAGAGCAGGTAGGGGGAATCTTCGGTCTCATCGGCATCCTTATCAATAAAGGACTGACAACGAAAAAACTCGTCCTCTTCAATGTTGAAGGTGTCCGCGACCGTGGAAACGAATTCGTTCTCGAGGTCGGTCACCTCCTCCCCCGCATTGATGAACTCCAGCAAACGAAGGAGAACAACGATCTTTTGTTTTTGGGTGAGCTCGGCATTGATATCGGTGCAGATCCGCAGGACCTTGACCGAGTTTACGGAGGTTCGTTTTAATTTCCCCTCCTTTTGGCGGGATATCTTTTGGTGTTTCTCAAGGTACTGATCGAATACCGATAGGTATTCCTCGACAAGCTTCTGGTTCAATTGCTGTTTCAGGAACATCTTGACGATGTTCCGCTCCCCTCCGATCTCCTGTTCTTCCTCATCCTCCCCGGCAGGCACCACTTCCACCTTCGCAATAATGGCGAACAGTTCCATTAATGCCCTGAGAATACGTTCACTCATGGATAGCGGTGCTTAAGTGGGACAATGTTCTAATATCCGGGACGATCCCCGCGATCCGGGCGTGGCTCCTATTGCTTAAAGCCGACCAGCAGTACAGCACATCCGGAACTCACTTCCGAGAGGTCCAATCTTGCCTCAATGATACAATCCAGGGTGTTCTTCACTTTGAAATCCCAATACGGGGCGTTGTCGTGGTCTGCACTGGAAAAAAGGAGATTCCGCTCCTTATCGTACACATCGAAAATGAGATTGCCGTCCGAAAAACCCGTGCACGCAGCTATCCGATAGGTATTCCCGCCGAAAAGTGTCGTCCTGAACTCAGCCACTTCCTTGTCGTGGACCAGGGCCCAATAGGACTGTCCATCGGAGATGAACTCATCCGTAAGATGTTTATCACATACGGAAGAGATGGTGTCACATTGGCCGAATGCGTTGGCGCAGAAGAACAATGCGCCGAGAAAAGCGATCACGTTTGTCAAGCTCATCCGTCTCATGGGTTTCAGCTAACGATTTTGTTCCTGATCTCATCGATCTTCATGGCAATAGCCTTCAATTCCTCCTGGCTAATATCGATCCGCGTTACGCTCTTAATGTGCGTGGTCTTTTTCTTGCTGTTGACCGCTGGTTTCTTGTAAACATATTCGCTTTCGATATTCTGGAATTGCTCGTAAAGTTCATTGAGTTCCTCGACAAGGTCATTGTATTCCTTCCTGTTCCGGTGCCTGGAGAGAAGCTTGATCAGGTTGTTCAGGGAACTTTTTTGTTGCCCGATCCTTTTGATGATCTTCTCATTGGAATCCTCAAGCGCCACGAGCGTGGCAAAATGGAGGGCTTCGATCCATCCACCCGCCAGGATCAGGCCAGCACTACCTGACCGGTCATTGTTCTTGAGATAGGCATCCCCTTTCTTATAAGCATCAGACACGAGAACGAGCATGGAATCCTTGTTGCCCAGGTTCTTGCTAAAGCGCTCCAGGATCTCCTTGTCAAAAGCCCCTTTTATATCCAATTCTTCCGACAACTGCCGAACGGCATTCAAGTAATCGAGCGCGCTCTGGGTCTGGTCATAGATGGTAACATAGCCGAGATCCGCTCCATATATACCGAGATTGAGGGCTTTCTTGAATTTGGTAGCGTATCGCGAGGCACGGTCCGGAACGTTCAACATCTCCTGGTTGAATTCTGCATCGGTCTTTTTGATCAAAAAGGCCGTTTGTATAGGGGATGGCACACTGAAGAGCTTTCCGGAGACATTCACGATGTTCTGTTTGGTGCTGTCGATCCTCAATTCCGAGGTATCGACACCTTCCTCTTCCTCCTGGCCACTTTTACAAGCGCCCAACAAAAAGACCAGAACGATCAGGGCCAACCATTCCCGGTAAAAATTTTTCCGCATCATCCAAGGATTCATGAACTTAGGATTTTACAGGATGCAAGTAATAAAAAAAGCTTCGATCCTCAAAGGAAATACTTTTTAGCGAATTGGCTGCTACTCCCAATTCCTAACCGTTCAGGAAACCCCTTACCGATCATGGATCTACTGAAAATGCCCGAATATTCTGGTCTTTTTTAGGGCCTGTCTGAGAATAGCAAGGGAGACCAGGGCCACCACCCCAGATATGAATGCTTCCTGCCATTCGTAAAGGATCGTCTTGCCGATGAGGAAGAGAATTGCATAAAGAAGAATGACGGAACTGATCCAACAAAGGCCCAGCCTCAGGAGATTTCCATAGCCCTGGCCGGACAAACCCAGAGCCTTTTGTACAGGCACCCAATGGCCATCGGGACGGACCCGCTCGTAGAAGTTTCGCAGAACACCCATGTCCGTGGGCCTTGTGAAATAGGTCACAAGGAGCCATACCACGGTCGTAAGGCCTACGGTCACGATAAAGGTCCCGTTCTGTTGAACGAAACCCTCGCCCAAGACAGGTTCCAGATACCATTTGCCGAGCCCGTAACCGATAAAGGGAGCCAGCGTGGCGGAGAACTCACTCCAGGCATTGATGCGCCACCAATACCAACGAAGGATCAGGACTGCCCCGACGCCTGCTCCCCAATCGAGGATGAACTCCCAGGTCTGATGAATGGACTCCATCAGGGTCGTGACCAAAATGGCCAGGAGCATAATAAGGAATGTTGCCACACGGCCCGCAAGCACATTCCATCGCCCCTGATCGCCCCCTTTTTCCGGATCCCGATCAGGACCCCTGATCAGGGGAAGATAAAGGTCGTTCACCAAATAACTCGCTCCCCAGTTCAATTGCGTAGAGACCGTGCTCAAATAAGCCGCTATAAAGGCAACAAGGAGCAAACCGCGAAGACCGGCCGGCAAATGATCCTGCATGGCATAGACATACCCCTCTCGCTTGTTGTAGGTCTGACCGATCACTTTACGGAGATGGGGATCCGCTTCCATCTTTTTTTCCAGTCCAGGGATCCGCTCAGTAAGCTCGCTTTCCTCCACACCGGCCGCTTTAAGGGTCATCACCTCTTCCCGGAGTTCATCATCCATATTGTATTTGGCCCCGTAGAGGGATACCGCACATAAAGCCACGATGATCCAGGGCCAGGGACGCACGCAGAAATGAACGACCTGAAAAAAAAGGGTGGCCAGCACAGAATCTTTCTCATTCTTCGTGCTCATCATCCGCTGAGCGATATACCCACCCCCGCCGGGTTCCGACCCGGGATACCAACTGGCCCACCACTGGATCCCGATGTATGAGAGAAAAGCCCCAATGCTCAGGGTGAACGTCGACATCCCGTTTTTCTCACCATCTCCCCCCACAGCGGGCATAAAGTGGAAATACTCGTCCGGCAACCCGGCTTTCAGCCCCTCGATACCGCCGATCTCGGGGGAATTCACCACGAGCACCGCCAGGACCGTCGTGCCAAGCAGGGCAATGAAGAATTGAATGGCGTCGGTGACCACGATACCAAGGAGCCCCGAAAGCGAGGAATAGAAAGCGGCTAGGAGCATCCCGCCGAAGACCCACATGTAAAGCTGGTCCCCGGAGATCCCCAGAAAGACTTCGAGCAGGGAGGCCAGGGCCAGATTCACCCAAGCCAGGATCATACAATTCATGAAAAGGCCCAGATAAAGCGCCTTGAAGCGACGAAGGAAACGAGCCGCAGGGCCGCTGTAGCGAATATGAATGAACTCGAGCTCGGTGAGGACCCCCGAGCGACGCCACAGGTCAGCGAAAAAAAAGGTGGTCAGCATCCCCCCGGAAAGAAAACACCACCAGAGCCAGTTCCTGGATATCCCGTTCCGGGCCACCATCTCAGAGACAGCGAGCGGGGTGTCCGCCGCAAAGGTCGTGGCGACCATCGAGAGACCGGCCAGATACCAGGGCAGGTTCCGACCCCCCAGAAAAAAATCCTCCAGCCCTCTACCGGCCCGGCCTTTGAACCACCAGGCGATAAAGAGGGACAAAAGAAGAAAGGCCACGATCAGGACGATATCGATCCAGGCCAGGGCCATCGGGCACAAAAGTGGGAAACTTTCGGAATCCGGCTTTCTCTTTCTTCTTTTGCGATCCTTATCTTTACGGTGCTCCCCCTCATCCCCTTTCTTTCCCCTTATTCATCGGGAGGTCAAGGAAAAGTGGGAGCAAGAATGGCCGGACCGAAGAACTTTTCTTATGAAAAGGATCGCCGTTATGACATCAGGGGGCGATTCCCCCGGAATGAACGCTTGCACACGAGCTGTAGTCCGCTCCGGCATCAAGCAGGGCTTAGAGGTTTACGGGGTCTATAACGGATACGAGGGCCTGATCGGGAACCGACTGGAAAAATTAAACGCCACATCGGTAAGTGGCATCCTGCACCATGGGGGGACCTTTCTCAAAAGTTCCCGCAGTGAGGAATTTATTAACAAAAAAGGCCGGGAAAAGGGAGCAAAGAACCTTCGGAGCAAAGGGATCGGCCACCTGATCGCCATCGGGGGGGACGGCACCTTCCGGGGCGGTAAAGCCCTGGCCTCGGAGACAGATATTGCTTTTATCGGCATTCCCGGTACGATCGACAATGACCTCTACGGGACGGACAGTACCATCGGTTACGACTCTGCCCTCAATACAGTGGTACAAGCAGTGGATCGCATTCGCGATACCGCTTCCGCCCATGATCGCCTGTTCTTCGTCGAGGTCATGGGGAGAGATGCCGGATTCATCGCCCTGCGCAGTGGAATCGCGGTCGGGGCCGAGGCCATCCTGGTGCCGGAGGAACGGACGGATATAGAGCAACTGAGCAAAAAACTCAGGGATCACTGGAAGAAGAACCGGACCAGCAGCCTCATCATTGTGGCCGAGGGGACCCAGGAAGGCGGTGCTTACGAGATCGCCCAAAAGGTAAATGCCCATTTTCCCGAACAAGAGAGCCGGGTCTCCGTTCTGGGTCACATCCAAAGGGGTGGGTCGCCAACCGCATGGGACCGGGTCCTGGCTTCCAGCCTCGGTGACGATGCGGTGAAAGCAGTTTGCGCCGGGGAAAAGAATATTATGACCGGGGTCCGAAACGGAAATATCGCGCATACAACGATCGAAAAGGCCGTTAAACACAACAAGCGTGTGAAGCGCGATCTCATGGACCTGATCGAAACCCTATCCATTTGAACCATGCCTGAGTCCGAGGAATTCGTGGATGTCACCCTTCCCCTCCCCCTCCCCGGCTTCTTCACCTATCAGGTCCCGGCCTCC
>CAYVSK010000042.1:10445-19607 GCA_964453635.1 uncultured Weeksellaceae bacterium
GGGTCGTCGTCCGCTTTGGCAAGAGCAAGATGTATTCAGCGCTGGTTCGAAGGGTCCATCCCGAAAAGCCAACAGGTTATACCGTGCGTCCTCTGGAGACCCTCCTCGATGAGGAGCCGGTCGTCAATGCCCTGCAGTTCCAACTTTGGGATTGGATCGCTGAATACTACATGTGCACCCCGGGCGAGGTCATGAACACGGCCCTCCCGGGCAGTATGAAATTGAGCAGCGAGACCCGGGTCGTCAAGTACCGGGAGAGCGAACCCCACGAGATCAACGATGAAGAGTATCTCATCCTGGAGGCCCTGGACCATCAAAAGGTCCTTTCCCTCAAAGAGATCGCAGAGATCCTGAACAAAAAGACCATCCAGCCAACGATCAAGGGACTGATCGAAAAAGAAGCGATCCTGCTCGAAGAGACCCTCCAGCAACGCTACACCCCCCGCCGCGAGAATTACGTGCACCTTAGCTCCTGGGCCAGCGACGAGGGCAATCTCAAGCAGGCCTTTGAAACATTGGAAAAGGCCCCCCGTCAACTCGAGCTATTGATGGCCTACCTCCAGAAAAGCGGGGAGGAAGGCCGGGAGAATCCCTGGGTACGGCAGCAGACCCTCCTTTCCCGCGTGGATGCTTCTGCGGATGCGTTGAAGAGCCTTTGTAAGAAAGGGATCCTCGAACGGGAGAAAAAGGAAGTCGGCCGGCTGGATCAAGGAGAATGGCCCGAGGGTGCCGACAAAACCCTGACCGATGCGCAGCAGGAGGCCTATGAAGCGGTCAAACAAAAGATGCAGGACCATGACACGGTCCTCCTTCAGGGCGTCACCTCCTCCGGTAAGACCGAGATATATATTAAGCTCATCCGGGAACACATAGAACAGGGAGAACAAGTGCTCTACCTCCTGCCCGAGATCGCGCTCACCACGCAGATGATCACACGCCTGCGACAGCATTTCGGCAACCGGATCGGGATCTATCACTCCCGTTTTAGCGAGAACGAGCGGACCGAGATCTGGGACCAACTTCAAAACCCCTACAAAAAAGGCTACGATGTGATCCTCGGCGCCCGATCCGCGATCTTCTTACCTTTTAGAGAACTCGGCCTCGTGATCGTGGATGAGGAGCACGAGAACGCCTTCAAACAATTCGACCCGGCACCTCGCTACAATGGCCGCGATACCGCCATTATGCTCGCCCACTTCCACCACTGCTCCACCCTCCTGGGAACGGCCACCCCGGCCGTTGAAAGCTATTACAATGCCCTCCAGGGAAAATACGGCTTCGTATCCCTGAACAAACGCTACATGGGCATCCAAATGCCCCGGATCGAATGTATTGACCTCCGCAAGGAGCAGAAAAAGGGCAAAATGCAGGCCCTCTTCTCGACGACCCTCCTGGATGGAATCAAAAAGACCCTGAACAAAGGGGAACAAGTGATCCTCTTCCAGAACCGGCGCGGTTATTCCCCGATCCTCCATTGTGAAACCTGCGGATGGAACCCCGGTTGCAAACACTGCGACATCAGCCTCAATTACCACAAGGCGAGAAAAGGCTTGAATTGTCATTATTGCGGCTATTTCCGAAAACTCCCCTCCCAATGTGAGGCCTGCGGCAGTTCAGCGATCAAAATGCTCGGTTTCGGTACCGAAAAGGTCGAGGAGGAATTGCAATTGCTTCTTCCCGACGCCCGTATCGCCCGGATGGACCTCGACACGACCCGCCGGAAGAACGCCTTCCAACGCCTGATCAACGACCTTGAGGACCGCCGGATCGATATTCTCGTGGGCACCCAAATGGTCACCAAGGGATTGGACTTCGAACACATCGGCCTGGTCGGCATTCTGAGCGCAGACCTTATGCTCGGCTTTCCGGATTTCCGGGCCTCTGAGCGAACATTTCAGCTAATGGCCCAGGTGGCTGGGCGATCCGGGCGAAAAAAGAAACAAGGAGAGGTCTTCATCCAAAGCTATCGCCCCGAACACCACGTGATCCAAAAAGTGATCCAGAACGACACGGAAGGAATGATCCATCAGGAGCTACGGGAGCGGAAGAAATTCCACTACCCCCCGTTTTATCGGCTGATCCGCATCACGGTGAGACACCGCTCCATTGACCGGGTGGACCAATGGGCGGATCGCCTCGGCGAGATCCTCAAAAGAGCGCTCGGTGACCGGGTCCTCGGTCCCGAATACCCACCGGTCAGCAGGGTCCGCAACAAGTACCGGAAGAAGCTCATGATCAAACTGGAACGGGGGATCGGCCTTAAAAAGGCCAAAACGAGCATTCAGAAAGGGCTCGAAGAACTGAACAGGGACTGGAAAGGCAAAAAGGTCGAGATCGCTGTGGATGTTGACCCGATGTAGAAAAAATTCCCCTTTTTTGCAGGGGGAAAGCAACTCATTTTTTCGCGATCCCCTCGGCTTATTTACTAACAAATAAAGGCCGGACCGAACACAGCATCAGGATCTTTTGTTCATCATAAATTCGGAATGACCATTTGGGATAGAATGCTTGGCGAAGGGATCCAAAAACGATCTGGTCTATGGCGATGGACACCAACAGCAAGTTCTGGTATTTCGAGAACTTCAATCTGCTCGAAGCTCTGTCGGAAGATGAGAAGATGAAGCTCAGTGAGCGCTCGAACCATTACGAGGCTCCCCGGAAGGAAGTCCTTTATTTCCCGGAGGACCCGACCAACCGGATCTATTTCCTCAAGCGTGGCAAGGTCAAGATCTCCACCTATTCCGACGACGGTCGGGAGATGATCCTGTCCATTCTCGGCCCGGGAGAGATCTTTGGCGAAATGGGGCTAACCGGGGATAGCAAGCGCGAGCATTTCGCGGAAGCGACCGAGGATGTGAGCTACTGCACCACGAGCCTGGAGGACTTCCAGGATCTGGTGGAGAAGAATCCCAAGTTCAACCTCCAGATCACCAAAATGATCGGTTTCCGCTTCAAAAAGATCCAAAGTCGCCTGGAGTCCCTTTGTTTCAAGCCCGCTCCGGACCGGATCAAGCAGTTCATTGTGGACATGGTGGATGAACACGGACGGGATGTGGGCTACGAGAAGGAGGTCAAGCTGAATCTCACCCACCAGAACATCGCCGATTTGACCGCTACATCGCGCCAGACCGTAACGTCGGTCCTGAACGACCTCGAGAAGAAGGACCTCATTCTTTACGACCGGAAAAGGATCCTGGTGCGGGATGTGGAGGCTCTGAAGCCCTGACAACAGTACTGCGTATTGAGTACTGAGATGGGAAGGACGTATGGTCGAGAGAATATATCCCGACCTTCCAAATAGAAGCCCTGCGGCCTCTGTGCTTCCATGCGAACTTTGCGTGAACCCTTTACCAGCAGTACCTAATCACTCGATCCCGCAGTCGGACCCGCAACGACCTCGTAGAGGGAATCGGGATCGAGATGTTTCTGCGCCAGGTCCCGGATCTCTTCCGGCGTAATGGTATGGATGGTATGGAGGAAGCGGTCGAAATGGTCGTAGTCCAGCCCGAAAAAGTAGACGGCCTTGAACATCTCCGCCATCCCGAAAGGGCCATCGGCACTACGCAACAAGCTTCCCGCCATGTAATTCCGCACTTTGTCAAGTTCGGCATCTGAAACGGGCGCTTCCCGCAATCCCTCGATCTCTTTGTAGATCTCGGCCAGGGCCGCATCCTTGACCTGTCCCCCCACTTCGGACGTTATGAAGAAAATACCGCTGTGAAGACCAGAAATGAGGCCGGACCCGATCCCGTAGGTATAACCCTTTTCCTCCCGGATGTTGGTCATCAGCCGGGAACCGAAATAGCCCCCCAAAAGCGTGTTCAAGACCTGAAAACCGTAGCTGTCCGGGTGGGTCTTGTTGAACATGGGCTTGCCGATCCGGATGGCCGCCTGAAGCGCATCGGACTTTTCGATGTAGTGTTCCCGCTCAGGTGATCCCTGAAGCTTCACATCATCCCGCTTCCCGGGAACGGGCTCTCCGTAAGGAAGGTCCCCGAGCCAGTGGTCGATGGTCCGGATCGTATCCGCTGTTGTTTTCCCCGAAACGACGATGGTCCCGTTCGCGGGATGGTAGTGTTTTTGGTGGAAATCCACGAGCATAGAACGCTCGATCCGGTCGAAATCGTCCACTCCCGACACCACGTTGCCGTATGGATGGCCCTTGCCGAAAAGCTTTTGCATAAAGGCCTGCCGACAGAGGAAAGACACCCGCTCCCGGTCTTCTTGGTATTGATGTTTCTCTTCCGCCAGGTACTTGTTCAGTTCATCGGTAGAGAACAGGGGTTCTGTGAGGATTTCGCGGACGATCGGGAGGATCTCGGGAAGATGCCGGTTTAGGGCATGGATCTCCAACCCCGCGAGGTCCCGCTCCGATCGGGTATCGAGCGAAATCCCGTAGCGTTCGATACGCTCGGAGAGTTCACGACTGGAGGTGGAACGGGTCCCTTCGGCCATCATGTCGCAGGTAGCCTCAGCCACGAGGGGCTGCTCCTGGTAATAACTCCCTGCGTGGAACAAGAGCTCCACTTTGACCACATCAACATCCCCGGCCCTGATCTCGTAACAGGGCCATCCATTGCTCAGGGTGTGTGCTTCCGGGGCGATGAGGTTCACCCGCTCGACCTCCTCAATGGGCGGGGGCTGGGCGCGGTCCGGTTCGGGAATGGTTTGCTCGCTCATGATCTTGGGTTTTTGTTTCGAATCGTTCGGTAAAGCGGGCGTTTTTCTGGTAATGGTTCACGCCAAGAGGGCCGGGAAACACAAAGGCCGCAAAGTTTTTATTGACCCTGAGTCTACGATCACCCTCCTATTTTCTTCCCCATCTCAGTACTCAATACCCGGTACTCATTGCCATTGGTCCATCACCCCTTCCCCTTGTAATAAAGCGTGGAGCAATTGCTCTCCACGAACTTCTCACGGGCTTTCTTTTGAATGTCGTCGAGGGTGACCGCCCTGTATTGTTTGGTTTCCTTGTTCACCCGTGAAGGATCGCCAAAGATCTCACCAAAAGCCAGGTTCATGCCCTTGTAAAGCGCCTTGGTCTCGGCAAGGGTCAGGGTCGTCTCCACCTTGTTCTTGACCTTTTCGAGCTCCTCTTCGCTCAGATCCCCATCCCGGAGCCGCCCGAGTTCCCTTTGGATGGCCTCGTTCGCCTGTTGATGCTCCACACCGGGACGGAGCTTACCCTCCACGATCAGCAGACCCGGGTCGAGCTCACCGGTCACGTAAGCCTCGATGTCCACGAAGAGCTGCTCCGCTTTGACCAGTTCCTGATACAAACGGGCTGAACGACCCCGCGAGAGGATATCCGAACAAAGATCCGCCGGATAAAAACCGGGATCTCCCCTGCCTTCAATGTGATAAGCCTTGTAAATGGCATCGTAGGGAACATCCCGTTCTATGGTCTTTTCCCGGGGTTCCGTCTGGGCCGGCTCTGCCGGATAATCCCGAACTGGCCGTTCCCGCGGAGGAATGGGCCCAAACCACTTCCTGGCGAGCCGCTCCACCTCTTCCCGTGTCACATTCCCGGCCACCGAGAGGATGGCATTCTGCGGATTGTAGTGGCGATAGAAGAAATCCTTGACGTCCGCCAATGTGCTTCCGGAGATATGTTCGATCTTTTTCCCGATCGTCGGCCACTGATAGGGGTGCTTTTGATAGGCCAGCGGCCGCAATTCGAGCATGACATCTCCATAAGGCTGGTTGAGGTGGGTCTGTTTGAACTCCTCGGTCACCACGTTCTTTTGGACCTCCAGGCTCTCCTCGGTGAAAGCGAGGCTCAGCATGCGGTCCGATTCGAGCCAGAAGGCGGTCTCCAGATTGTTGTAGGGCACGTTGAGGAAGTAATTCGTGATGTCGGTGGAAGTGAAGGCATTGTTGTCGCCCCCCACCTTCTCCAGGTGCTCGTCGTAATTCGGGATGTTCAGCGAACCCCCGAACATGAGGTGCTCGAAGAGGTGGGCAAAACCCGTGTGATCGGGGTCCTCGTCCTTGGAGCCCACATCGTACATCACGTTCATGGAGACCATTGGGGTGGCCTCATCCCGGTGAACCAAGCAACGTAGTCCGTTATCGAGGACGAATCGGTCGTAATGGATCATAGTTCGATATCCTTGATGCTGGCCTGAGCTTCGCGGAACTCATCCAGGATCCGTTCAACAATGCTCGCGGCCGGGAGGATCTCGCCGACAGTGGCACTAACCTGGCCGATCTCCAGTTCCCCCCTGGCCAGGTCTCCCTCGAACATCCCTTTGCGGGAGCGTCCTTTACCCAACAGTTCTTTCAGTTCCTCCTGAGAAGCACAACGCTCGTAGGCATTCTGCACTTCTTCGTAAAAGTCGTTCTTGATCATGCGGGTAGGGACCAGTTCTTTCAGGGTCAGGACCGTATCGCCCTCATCAGCCCCCACGATCCGCTTCTTGTAATCCGGATGGGCCGATGACTCCTCGGAGGCCACGAAGCGGCTTCCGATCTGGACCCCGTCCGCTCCCAGGGCCATAGCGGCCAGCATTGCGCTTCCGGAGCCGATACCCCCGGCAGCGAGAAGGGGGATCTCGACCGTTTTTCGCACGAGGGGGACCAGGCACATGGTGGTGGTCTCCTCCCGCCCATTGTGGCCCCCGGCCTCAAAACCCTCAGCAACAACAGCATCCACTCCCGCCTCTTCGGATTTTTTGGCGAATTTGGCGCTGGAGACCACGTGGACCACCTTGATGCCCTTTTCCTTCAGGACGGGCGTCCACTTCTTCGGGCTTCCGGCCGATGAGAATACAATGGGCACACCTTCCTCCATAATGATCCCCATCTTTTCCTCCGTGCCCTTGTAGACCAGGGGCAAGTTCACCGCAAAGGGCCTGTCTGTCGCCGCTTTGCATTTTTGTATGTGGGTCCGGAGCGTGGGCGGGTCCATCGAGGCACCCCCGATGATCCCGAGCCCTCCAGCATTGCTCACCGCCGAAGCCAACTCCCAGGGCGCGCACCAGACCATGCCGGCCTGGACCAGGGGGTGTTCGATGTTGAAGAGTTGGGTGATGCGGTTCTTCATTGAAGACAAGGCATGTCTGTAAGAAGCGCAAAATTATGATTCGTGGAAGGAACAGGTACCCGAGCTCCAACCCCTGCCCGATCGCACCAACTCACCGATAACTCATCACTCATCATCCATCTGCGCACCTGTCCACTTTCCCGCCTGCACCCATCACCGGGTCCCGGATATTTTCAACCAAAGGGAATTCCCGATCACGACCACATCGGAAAAGGCCATGGCGCCGGCCGCAATGATGGGATTCAGGAAACCCAGCGCGGCCAGCGGAATGGCCATGACGTTGTAGAAGAAGGCCCAGAAGAGGTTCTGTTTAATGGTGCGCAGGGTCTGGCTGCTCAGATCGTAAGCGTAGCCGATGCGGTCCAATCGGTCTCCGTCGAGCACGACGATATCGGACGACTGCATCGCGATCTGGGTGGCATTTCCGAGCGAGATTCCCACATCGGCTCTTTTCAGGGCCGGCGCATCGTTGATCCCGTCCCCGACCATGGCGACCCTCCCTTCGCTACCGAGGCGTTCGATCACGGCGAGCTTCTCATCGGGTTTTTGTTCACTGTAGATCTCGGAGATGCCGAGGTCCTTCCCCAACCGTTCGCATTTTTCGGATCGATCACCGCTCAAGAGGACGGTCCGAATAGCCCGCTCGTCGAGCGTTTTCATCAGGGCTTCACCACCGGGCTTAATGCGGTCCTCGAGCTCGATCATGGCAATTGCCTCACCGTTCCGGGTCAATTGTAAATAACTCACGCCGGGAGTTGTGTTCTCCGGGTCCGAACCATTGCCCAAGAGGAAGTGGTTCCGGTCCTGATCGACGCCTTCGATCCCCATCCCTTTTTTCTCTTCGACCCATTCCAGCACCACGGGTTCAGCCTCTTTTTCCAGCCCTTCCACGAGCGAACGGGCAATGGGATGGGAGGAATGCTTTTCGAGGGAATAGATCATGTTCCCCACATCCTTTTCCGAGAACCCGTTCAACGGCCGGATATTTCTAATCCTAAAATCCCCCGTGGTAAGGGTTCCCGTTTTATCAAAGACCACGAAACGGATATTGGCCATTTTTTCGAGCGTATCCCCGCCTTTGATCAGAACCCCGTTTTTGGCGGCTTTGCCGATCCCTGCGATCACAGCCGTGGGTGTGGCCAGTCCCATGGCACAGGGGCAGGATATCCACACTGTTCATGAGCGCCGCCTGAAGACCAATGCCGACAACGCCCCAGGATATTGCGAAGGTCAGCACCGCAATGGCGACCACGACCGGGACGAAAATGCTGCTCACCTTGTCCCCGAGCCTTTGAATGTCGGGTTTGTTCTTTTGCGCATTCCGGACCATCTCGATGATGCCGGCCAAAACGCCCTCTTTCTGGCTTTTGGTGGCCTCCATCCGGATGGAGCCGGACTGCAGGTAGGTTCCCCCGATCATGGCATCCCCCTTTTGCTTCTCCACGAGCGTGCTCTCCCCGGTTATCATGGATTCATCGACCGAGGCTTCTCCCCAGGTGATATCCCCATCCACGGGCACCTTGTCCCCACTATTCACCATGACCCGGTCGCCCGGTCTGATGGTAGCGGCATCGACCTCTTCGATCCGCTCCTCATTTCCTTCCCCGACGATTCGCTTGGCGTGCGTTTTTTGCAGTTCGGTCAACTGACCGACAGCGGTGGTGGTCTGCCGCACAGCCCTTGCCTCAAGCACATTCCCCAACAATACGAGGGAGATGATCATCGCGGCGGTCTCGAAGAACAAGTAATCCTGGACCGCCGGCGTACCGTAGTAAAGGATGGTCCCCGCCAGGCTATAGCCAAAAGCCGCCGTGGTGCCGATAAAGATGAGCACGTCCATGTTGATCACGCCGGTCCGCAACCCATTCCAGGCACTCTTTCCGAAATGCCAGAAACCGAGGGCATAAACGGGCAGGGCGAGGCTAAGCTGGACCATCGGCTGGGTAAGCGGACTCCCTTCCGGGACGAACATGGAGGCCAAAAGGGGCAGAGAAAAGAGAATGGAAAAGGCGAACTTCTTCTCGACGTCGCTCCATCCTTTTTCCGTGGTCTCCTCACTGCCCTGTTCCACGACCTGGTAGCCGAGCTCCGCGACCGCTTTTTCGATCGTGGTCTCC
>CAYVSK010000042.1:19617-20266 GCA_964453635.1 uncultured Weeksellaceae bacterium
CGCATTGTTCACGAAGTCGACATCCCCGCTCGTATGGTCCACACGAACATCCTCCAATCCGAGCCCCTCCAGGCGCTTCTGGATGCTTATCGCACAGGAGGAACAGGACATGCCCTCCACTTCGATCCTTTCGCTCTTATGGGCTTCTTCGGTCTCGGTCATGGCAATGGGTGCTTATACAAAGTTAACAGGGGCGGGGGTGAATGGTTGAAACAGGGTTGCAGGGAGGGGCAGGGGTCTCTGGTTGGTGTGTTGGCCCGATTTAAACGGTTTTCGGGTCAAAGCCGAAAGATCAGAAATTGGCTGAAGCCAACTTCAAGCGGCAGCGATATTGCCTGTCCATTCGGTCTTGGAAGTAGCGGTAATGGTGGAGTTTCGATCAAAGCTAAAATGTCCCATTCCGATACTGCCGAACTATTGAGGATCGTCCGGGAGAATATGAATTACCCTTACTATCCTAAAAAGGGTGAATGGCTCGCTAAGTATAAGTCCTATCTAAGGATCAAAAAAGATTCGGCACTTCCTGGAAAGAACGTTACCCTCGCATCTTTTGAGGACAGCTGCGATAAAGGAAATATCGGTCTCATCCGAAGAATCGATAGATCGGTTGCTTCTGCCAACTTTGCTCAAGCAGAAGCTTTGAAGAACG
>CAYVSK010000043.1:0-20008 GCA_964453635.1 uncultured Weeksellaceae bacterium
TCCTTTTAAAATTAAGGGATTCAGGGCCAGGCTCTTCCATTTTAAAAATTCCATGGGTTTGTACAGGTGGTCCTTGGAGGCTGTATTGCTCCATGCTTTATCTTTGCTACCGAGCTGTTTCAAAATGAACACCACTGGTCATGCCAAAAGGATTTCCTGGCAATATACCGAAAAGAAGCCCATCCCTCCCGGGTATGAACAATATCTGTGGGATCATCCCGGAAAGACTGATGAGATTCCGGAATGGGGGTATTCAAGTAATTCATGGCCGTTTCTGATATGTTCCTGGACCTCTTCCTCCTCCTCAAGCACAGCGGCATACCGGTCTCCCTCCGGGAATACCTCACCCTGCTCCAGGGCCTGGATGAAAGGGTCATCGAGGAAAGTCCGGACGATTTCTACTACTTGTGCCGCACGGTCCTCATCAAGCACGAGAGCCATCTGGACCGCTTCGACCGGATCTTCGGGGAATATTACAAGGGGATCGAGCAGATCGATACCGAAGAGTTCCTGAAGATCCCGGAGGAATGGCTCCAAAGGGGCGCTGAACGGATCCTTTCTGAAGAGGACAAGGAAATGTTCAAAAGCCTCGGCGGGGTCGACCGGTTGATGGAGCGCATGAAAGAACTCCTTCAGGAACAGGAAGAACGCCACGAAGGGGGTGACAAGTGGATCGGCACGGGCGGGACCTCTCCCTTCGGGGCTTACGGCTACAATCCCGAAGGGATCCGCATCGGCCAGCACGAAAGTCGCAATCGAAGGGCTGTCAAGGTATGGGACGAAAGATCGTTCAGGGACCTGGACGACTCAGTGGAGTTGGACACGCGGAACATGAAAATGGCGCTGAAGCGCCTTCGCGTTCTGACCCGGGAGGGGCAACCCGAAGAACTGGATCTGGACCGCACCATTGAAAAGACCTCCAAGAATGCCGGTTTGCTCGAAATGGAAATGGTCCCGGCCAAAAGGAACAATGTCAAGGTCCTGCTCTTTTTCGATGTGGGCGGGTCGATGGACGATCATATCGAGCAATGCGAAAAGCTTTTCTCGGCGGCCCGGTACGAATTCAAACACCTCGAATATTTCTACTTCCACAACTGCATCTACGAGGGTGTCTGGAAGGACAACGCCCGCCGGCACAGGGAACGGATCCCCACCATGGAATTGCTCCATCGCTTCAATCCCGAATACAAGGTCATGATCGTCGGGGATGCCTCCATGTCCCCCTATGAACTGGTCTTTCAGGGCGGGTCGGTCGAGCATTTCAACCCCGAGGCCGGTATGACCTGGTTAGAGCGGATCAAAGCCCATTTTCCGAACCTCGTTTGGCTCAACCCCGTGCCTCCCGAGGAATGGACTTATACACGAAGCATTCAAATGATCCGGGAATTTAGCGATGACCGTATGTTCCCTCTGACCCTCGGGGGGATCACTGAGGCCGTAGAGAGCCTGAAAGTAGCCGATTGACGCAGAGGTAATCACCGACAAGGGGAAAACTTCGCCCCTTCCACCTTTTTCAAAGGCATCCCGTCTGTAAGACGACCAAAACCCAAAAAGCATCCCCGGAAGCCCCCCAGCCTCGGTCCGCTGTCCTATCTTTGCCGGATATAGAAAGCCTCAAAGTTTAACCCCGAAAAAGACACCCTGTCTGGCACCCACGACCCGCAATATCGGGACCCTGGAAGGGAAGATCCTCGTCTTCGGTGGGGTCTTAAGCAACCGCCAGGCCCTGGAGCGTTTGCAGGTGATCGCCTCGGAAGAGGGGGTCCCGCCGGAACGGATCATCAATACCGGCGACGTGGTCGGCTATTGCGGGGAACCGGAAGCCTGCGTGCAAACGGTCAGGAATTCTGGTATCCGGAGCATCGCGGGCAATGTGGAGATCCAATTGCGGGAAGGGGCCGCGGATTGTGGTTGCAACTTCGAGGAGAACAGCCGTTGCGACCGCTTTGCAAAGGACTGGTTCCCCTTCGCCCAACAGAACATCAGTCGGGAGGCCCTCGAATGGATGAACGGGCTACCCTCCCTCATTACCTTCCGCTTTGCGGGAAAACAGGGACTCGTGCTTCACGGCTCCTATCACGAAACGGCTGAATTCATCTTTCGATCCACGCCCTGGCCCGTCAAGGAAAAAAACTTCCGGGATAGCGGGAGCGAGCTCATCCTCGCCGGCCATTGCGGACTACCCTTCTCGGATCAGCGGGATGGCCGTTTGTGGCTCAACGCCGGAGCGATCGGCATGCCTGCCAATGACGGGACAACACGGGGCTGGTACGCCATTCTTCAGGAAGAAGGAGACAGCTTCAGCTACCGTTTCCACAGCTTCCACTACGATCATGAAAAAGCGGCCCAAACCATGGAAGCCCATGGCCTTCCGGCTTCTTATGCCAGGACGCTGAGGAACGGACTCTGGGACAATTGCGACATCCTCCCCGAAGAAGAAACGGCTCAACAGGGCATCAAGCTCGTCTCCTTCGACGAATAGACCTCGCTAAGCGCCGGAGCTCGATGTGCTGAGCCATACCGGGATCAGATATCCCCCGAAACACAAGACGGTCCCGATCAGGTTGACGGTGAGCAAAGGGCCGTATTCGGTGTCCCAGAATGTCCATCCCTGAGGAAAAACGCCGCTGACATAAAGGATCCCGAGCACCACGCCGGTACCGGTGCTCAGAAAATAGGACAGAGATGGCGCCTTCACCTTCCACAAGAGGAAGACCGGCGCCAGGCCGATCACCATCGTTCCGCTGATGGTCGTGGCCTCAATGATCGCAGGGTCCAGGAATAGCGGAACAGTGCCTCCGAGCGCTATAACGACCATCATAACCCGCGCCCTGAACACGGAAGCTTTTCGGTCCATCGATCCGTGATCCACGGAGCTTAGCTTGGCAAAGGAGAAAAAGGCGGAATCCAGGGTGGACCCTGCGGAGAGCACCATGATGAGGTTCATCAGGAGCATCATGCCGAAGCCGAGGGAATCGGTGACCAGAACGACAGCTTGATCGGATGTCCCGCTCAGGGTGCTGGCATATAGCCCCACGAAACTGAAGAGAAAAATGGCCACCCCACCGATAAGACCGGCCCAGAGAAACCCCTTCAGGGTGGTCCGAGCGTCGCTTATGAAGCCCCGGTCGGTCATTACAGGGTCGTGAAAGGGATAGGAAAAAGCCTGGACAAGGGCCAGGAACAAAAAATCCAAGCCCCCGCTGAAACGCCAGGCCCCGGTGTCCATCAGTTGCCCACCAGACTCCGTAGCGAGGGGAATGACAAAGGAAAGGATGAGGAAGAGCGAGATCCCGAAAAAGACGGTCTGAAAAGCATCGGTCATCAGGGAACTGCGAAGTCCTCCTTTAAGGGAATAGAGCAAGGTAAGGAGGGTAAAAAGGGCGATGCTCAGGAAATAGGGGGCCGATCCCTTGTTCCCGAAGTAAGTCCCGATCACCATGGTGTTGGACCACACCTCGTTGAAGAGCCGAAACCCCACAAGAAGGCTGAAAAGAAGAACGGCCCAGTGCCCGTACCGAGTCCGGATGAAGCCATGGAGGCTATCAAAATGCCCGCGCGTTCGCAATTGATAGATCACCCACCCGGCGATCAGGAAGGAGAAGTAATAGCCCGCGTAGCCCAGGCCTCCCACCAATCCATAGGCCATGCCCATATTGGCGGCGTTGGTAATGGATTTGGCAAAGATCCAGGAGATGACCAGGGAGCTCGTCAACATCCAGACCCCCGGCGCCCCTTTCCGAGTACGCGCCCGGAAGAACTGGTCCAGTGTTCGGGACCAGGGGGAAAGTATGACCATCAAAAGGGTGAACCCCACCGTAACGATCCACAAATACCCTTGGGAAGGGAGAGATAAGAGGGGATATGGCCCGGTCAGGATCATGGGTATCCGTTCAAAACTTTGCTCGATGGTCTTGGTAAAAGACCGGTCATTTTTCCCACCAACCGGTACTCACATAGTCATCTCCCCCGATACGGGCGCTCGCTTCGCTGTAGTGCTCACCGTTCACTGCCTGTTCACTCTCGGGATAGCGGTATCGAACGGGAAAGCGGTCGTTATTGAGGTTATCCGGGGGGATCGGAAGATCGGGAATGCCGGTCCGCCGAATGTTGAACCAAGCTTCATGGCCATTGAGGAAGAGGCTTAGCCATTTCTGGGTCAAGATCTTGCGGAGCTCATTATTCCCGTTCAAAGCGACCGCCGCTTGATCCAGATAGCCGGAAGGCATTGCCAGGCCATAATGGTCGAACATGGCTCGAATGCCTTCCCGATAGTAGGTAGATGCATTCCCGTTGATCCATCCCTTTTGGACAGCCTCCGCCAACGCGAATTGTTGTTCGCTGTAGAGCATGAAAGGTGCCACGACAGCATCCGGAACATCCCTGAAACGACGCCCCAGGAGCGATATATTGGAAAGGTCGTAGGCCGTCTGGCTCTCCCGGCTCAAACCGTTGGGGATCCCTTTATAGAAGGGGGCGGAGTCGGGGGCCGAAGCAGCCGGCTTAAAGAGGACCTTCTTCCGGGGATCGTTCAGGGTATCGAGAACAGAATCGATCGTAGCACTCATTCTTACATCGGTATAACGCCCCACCCGTTCATTGAAAATGAACCACTGGTTCGGCGCACTGGAAAGGTAAGGAATGACCGCGTTATCGGCATTGCTTCGCATGAGGTTCCCGTTGTCCACGATCGTCTGAAGATCGGGACCCACATCCACCCGTTTGCTGATGCGCATGAGGTAACGGACCCGCAGAGCATTGCCGAAACGGACCCACCGGTCCAGGTTCCCGTCGAACATGATGTCACCCGGCAGGGGATCATCGGCGTTCTTCAGGGTGGACACCCCTTCTTTGAGCAATTTCAGGATCCCATCCGCTTCGCTCAGGTAGATATCCCGCTGCCGGTCGTATTCTGGTGTAAAATTCCCTTCTGTCTCCCCTTGCAGGGCTTCGGAATAGGGAACATCGATCCAGAGATCGGTCAGTTGCGAAGCGAGATAGGCCCGCATGATCTTGCTCACGGCTTTGTAGGCCGCATTGTTGCCGGCATTTTTCCGGATGGTCCGCAGGTCGTTGAGGTGCCGGTAGAGGTCCTCCCAATAGAACTCGTTCGTCCCCAATTGAAAGCGATCCGCGGGCAGGAATTCCAGGTTGGCCGTATGTTGAGCGATAAGGTTCCCGGCCGTCCACCCTTCGCGGGCATTGTTGTCGGCCGCCTCCCAGAGCACATTCGGGAGGAGAAAACGCGGATCGGCCTCCTCGGGGGCATTGGGGTTCTCGTTGATCTCGCTGAACTCCTTTTCACAGGCTGTCCCAACCAAAAGGAACGCGATCAGCAAGGCGTACAGGGATCTCATTGTTCGGGGTCTCTTCGTGGTGCCTTTCATGGTCTTAGAATTTGGCTTTTATACGCATACCGAAACTCCGGGCGCTGGGATAGGCCATGTCCTCCACCCCCTTAGCGACATCCCGGCCTTGCATCGTGGTAAGCTCAGGATCGAAATGGGGATTCTCGGTGAAGAGGAGCAGGTTTCGGCCAATGAGGGAAACATTGAATGAGCGGAGCCCGACCTTCGACATCCACTGGCCGGAGAGGTCATAACCAAGTTTGACCGCCCGCAGTTTCAGATAGGTGGCACTGTATAGGGCACTCTCCTCGTTGGCCCGGTTATAGAACTGATTGTAAAAGGTCTGGGCCGGGACGGAGGTACTGTTCGCTTCGCCAGAGCTCGTTACCCCATCGCCAACAATGCCATTTTCGCGACCTTCCAGCGTATGCTTCAGGACACCGGACGTGCTTCCGATCGAAAGCATCCGGGAAACAACGGTACCTCCTTTTCGCAGGTCCCAGAGAAAATTCAAAGCAAAATTCCGGTACTGGAAGCGGTTGCTCCATCCCATCATAAAATCGGGGTTGTAATTGCCCAAGAGGCGGAGCTCGGGATCGCGCACCGGCAAACCGTTGTTGTCGTACACGATCTCGCCGTTCTTTTTCCGGAACCCGGTCCCGTACATAGCCCCCATCCTGCCGCCTTCATGGGCGATATAGAACACGGTGTTCTCTTCGCTGTCGTAGATACTGGAATGCCCCGTCACGAAACGATCCACCCCCTCGGGCAGGTCCGTGACCCGAGCGATGTTCCGCGAAAAGTTCAGGGTGCTGGTCCATTGGAACTTCTTTCCCTGAACAGGCGTGATATCCAGACTGGCTTCCACGCCGCGGCTCCGGATCCGTCCCCCATTGATCAGGCGCCGGGAAAAGCCACTTGCGGAGGAGGTTGGAATTTGAATGATCTGGTCCCGGCTGCTGTTTTGATACAAGGAAAGGTCCAATCCGACATGGTCCTCCAAAAACCAGAGTTCGGCACCAGCCTCCACGGTATTGACCCTTTCGGGCTTTAGGCCAGGGTTCTGAAGCGTTGAGGAATGGGTCAGGAGCGGTGCAGAGCCGTAGTTCTCATTGAACTCGAAGGTGTTCCGCAACTGAAAGGGATCGGTGTCATTCCCCACACTGGAACCGCTCAACCGAAGCTTGGCATAGCTGACCCACGACGGCAGCGTGAGCATATCGGAAAGGACGATCCCCAGAGACCCTGAATAATAATGAAAAAGGTTATTGTCCAAGGGAAGGGTCGATGAGCGATCGCTCCGGTAAGTGAGTTCAAGATAGATCCGTCCCTTGTGGTTAAAACGCCCTATTGCGTAGGCACTCCAGATCCTTTTTCCAGCGAATTCCTGAGAAGAGGTAAGGGGCACACTGGCGTTCTCGAAATTGTAGATCCCCGGAACGGACAATTTTCCGGCCGTTGTACTGGTATAGGCCGTCGACCGGTCCATGAGCTTTCCACCAAGAGAAAAGCTCCCGTTCAGATGATCAGCGAGCCCCCTTTCATAGGTGAACCGCAGGTCGGTATTGACTTCCCGGAATTCTACTTCATCTTCCCGGTAAGCCCCGTCGGGGAACCTTTGGGAGCTGAATGCCCGCTTCGAACGGCGCAGGTCGTGGTACTGGTCCATCCCCGTTAGCAAGCGCAAACTGAGGCTGTCACTGAAGGCATATTCCACGTTGATGTTCCCGAGCAGCCGGTCCTTATTGAAGCCATTGGTGTTCTCAAAAGTGGCCAGATAGGGATTGTCCATCCATTTGTAATTGTAATTGAACTGCTGGAATCCTTCCTGACCATGTTGCCAATAATCCTTTAACGCTTCTACATCGACCTGCCGGCCCATCCAGGTAAAGAGATACATGGGGTTCTCGCTGCCGTAGCCAATGGCTGGCCGGTGAGAGCTGGATGAACGGATGTAATTGATGTAGGAACGAACGGAAAGGGCCTCAGCAGGTTCGGTCTGGCCACTAACGGCCACATTGTGCCGTTTCAGGTCGGTATTCGGGATCATGCCCTCCTCGTGCGTGTTGGTGTAGGAGACCCGGAAGCTTTCCGTTCCGTTGCCACCGGACAAGGCCAGGTTGGTCATCTCGGTCACCCCGGTATTGAAGAAATTCCTTACGTTGTCCGGAGAAGACTCCCATGGCGTAGGCTCAATGGGTTCACCCGAACGGGCGATCACGTCCCCACCCCGTACAGGTGTTCCATTGGGTGTTTGGGAGGGCCCTGTGAACTGGGGAATGGGCTGCCCTTTCATTTTCGGACCAAAGCTCGTGATGCCCCCATCGTTCACGCCCCCACCTTCCCCATCCTCGTAAGCGAATTGCCCACCGCTTCCCTGTCCATAGGTGTTCTGGAACTGAGGCATCGTTAGCGGGGTTTTTAGGGTCACGCTCGATTGAAAGGAAACGCCGAGGCCCTCTGACCCACTGCCATCCTTCGTTTCGATCAAGACCACCCCATTGGCTGCCCTTCCGCCGTACAAAGCGGCGGCCCCGGCCCCTTTCAGGACCGACAGGGAGGCGATGTCGTTGGGGCTGATCTCCGCTGCCCCATTGCCATAATCGACTTCCTGAAAGCCCGTTTCGTCGTTCACCGTGTTGTTCTTGACGGTCTGGTTCCGGATCGGGACCCCGTCTATCACGAAGAGAGGCTGGTTGTTCCCGGACAAGGAGGTCTCCCCGCGTATCACCAACCGGGAAGAGGACCCCGGTCCACTCGCCCCGCTCGTCGTCTGGACACCGGAGGTCCTTCCGGCAAGGGAATTGACCAGGTTCGGTTCCCGCACCTCCGTCATCTCTTTGGCATCAAGCTTATCCACGGCATATCCGAGAGACCGTTTGTCCCGCTCGATCCCCAGGGCGGTAACAACGACCTCATCCAGGTACTGGCTGGCGGGCTTCAGGGTGATAGGGAGTTCACGCCTGCCGTTCAGGGGAACGGTCCGGTCCTTATAGCCGACAAAGCTGACCTCGAGGGTCGCGGAATCATCGCTGACCTCGAGCTCAAAATCCCCCGCTTGGTCACTCGTCGTTCCGTTATTGGTGCCTTTTTCGATGATGTTCACCCCAGGGAGGGGGTCTTCAGTGCCCTCCTCCGTGACCGTCCCGGAGACGGTGAATTCCTGTGCATTCACGGTCAAATTCCATAAAATGACCAGCATGAAATAGAGATATCGCTGCATGATCGAGGATCTTTTGGCCCAGGCCGACGAGCGCCGGAACATTCCCCGGGCTGTCTGAATGACAGACCCCGCCCGGTAAAGGACGTCCACGTTCTCCTGGATGGGCTGGGTAAAAAAGAGAGAACGGAAAGAAAAGGAGGATCAAGTAACGGGCGGCCCCCGAAGGGAATAGCTATGGAGGTCGGGCCGGTCGCGTTCGGCGGAAGCCCCTGGGGGTATGCAACAGGAAGCACCCCCCATGATCCGCTCCAGGGTACAGGATAAAGTCCTCGGCATATGTGGGAAAAGGCGAAGCAGATCCTGGTGGTCATCCACATCATCGAGCATGGACAGAACGAGCACGTGGGCCCCGTTCCTACGGGTCCTTTCAAAGAGGGCCTCATGTCCTTTCCGGAGCACCAGGGGATGACCCTGAACAGTTCCGGATCGAAAGCTGGTCGGGAAAGACCGATAAGATAGGTCCCACCATCGGTCGCCGGACCGAGGACCACGTTGTGCTCCCCCGATTCCATTCGCCGGGCAGCCGACCGCAGGGTCCGGGTCTTCAGGTTCGGGGTATCGTTGCCGATGGCAATAACATTGGAATAGCCCCTGTCGAAGACCTTTTGAAAAGCATGAGATAGCCTTTCTCCAAAGTCATGCCCTTCCTGGTAGCCGGATTCCACCGTGACCACCGGATATCCCGTTCGCTTCCCGATCGCCCGGGTATGATGTATAAATGAACGGGCGATGGCCGCCCCGGAAGAAGTCCCGTGCTTGTCGGCAAACCCTTTGGCGCGGCCCTCTTCACGCTCAGAACGGGTGAAGAGGAGGATCGCGGTATTTGAACTACGATCGGATAGCATCTTCAGGGATACAAGATTAAAAGAAGGTAGCGATCCGTGAATGTCATGCTAAAGACATTCAGGCGGCCTCCAGAACATGCCCGAGGGTTTTGCTTCTTTCCAGGAGATGCAGGAAGGCGGAACTTCCAGAAAAAAGCTCTGGCCGGTCTTTCTGCTGGCCCCACTGGTCGGCCCCCTTAGCGCCTGGGTGGGGTTCGCCGGCCTTTCAGACGACCCTCAGCTCCTGGGCAGCCTCATGCTCTTTTGCAGTGGTGGGATCCTGTATTTGATCTTTGCGGACATCGCACCCGGGGCACACCTTAAGAACGACCATTTCCCGCCGGTCGGGTCCCTGCTCGGCTTCCTCTTCGGGATGATCGGGACCATGGTCATTCATTGAGAAAGGACCGATACCGAACACATAGCCCCACGTTCGATGAAGGTCAAAGGATCGATCTTCCCTCTTTACTCCAGGCAAAGGGGATCGATTCACTTCGCGACCCATCCCCCATCGGTGGCCAAAGCATGACCGGTCACGAG
This sequence comes from uncultured Weeksellaceae bacterium, assembly GCA_964453635.1. Lineage (GTDB taxonomy): Bacteria > Bacteroidota > Bacteroidia > Flavobacteriales_D > CAYVSK01 > CAYVSK01. Next base: position 9,936 of record CAYVSK010000043.1, read on the forward strand.
AGAGGCCAACGAGCTTTTGATCTTTTCATCTGCTGGCGAAGAAAAAGAAGGAAGGATACAAAAAGACTGAGTTGGGTCAATGCACAGTAAACAATATAAGTTATTGATCAACAGGAATAAAGACGGAAAGGCACGGCTGGCTTTTCATCAGTGCCTGGCGATGCCCTTGGCGGAAATGGCCTTGTAGATCTCTCCCACCCAGAGGACGATGGTCGAGAGCAGGGTGATTACCAGGAAATCGAGGAAGGGGATATCGCCGAACCCGAAGAGCGTCTGAAGGGCCGGTACCTTCACCACCAGTAACTGCAGAACAATGGATCCAGCAAAGGCCAAATTGATCCATTTGTTGCTAAAGAACCCGATCTCAAAGACGGAACGACGCAAGTCGCGCATATTGAACAGATTAAAGACCTGCGTCATAGCAATGGCAAAGAAAGCTCCGGTCCGAGCCTCCCCCAAACCAAGGGGGCGATAATACTGGAAGGTCACCAAAGCGAGCGAGACCATTACCACGGTCATGATCAGAAGATAGGGGAGCACTTCCCAGCGGAGAATGGGTTCCTTCTTTTTGATGGGGTTTCGGCTCATCATCCCGCCATGTCCGGATTCAGTAGCCTTGGCCACATCCATGACCCCATCGGTGACCATGTTGATCCAGAGGATCTGGACCGCGGTCACGGGGATCGACAGACCGGCCACCAATGCAGTGATCAGGGTGGTCGCAGATGCGAAATTGGTGGTGAGCAGGAAGTAAGAGGTGGCCTTCACGTTCTCGAACACGATGCGACCTTCGTGGACCGCAGCCACGATGGAAGAGAAATTGTCATCGGATAGCACGATCTTCGCCGCATCCTTGGCCACATCCGTTCCCCGCTGGCCCATAGCGATCCCGACATCCGCCTTTTTCAAAGCGGGAGCATCGTTCACGCCATCCCCGGTCATAGCCACCAATTCATCATGCGCCTGAAGACGGTCCGCAATGCGAAGCTTGATGTTCGGGCTGACCCGGGCAAAAACGGAGACATGCTGGATGTATTCGTCGAACTTCTCGTCCCTGAGATCCTTCACATCCCGTTCCGAAACAGCCTGCGGGTAGGCATCCGTTTCTCCGGGTTCTCCATCAATGATCCCGACATCGCGGGCGATCGATGCAGCGGTCCGCTCGTGATCACCCGTGACCATGACCACCCGGATCCCGGCCTTTCTACAAGTGGCTATGGATTCCTGCACCCCTTCCCGGGGTGGATCGATGATCCCCACCAAGCCGACCCATGAAAGCGCATCGACGTCCTCCATTCCGATATCTGTCTGATTATCAGGCATTACCTTTCGGGCCAAGGCAATGACCCGAAGCGCCCCATCCGCCCATTCATCGGCCTTGGCATTCAGGTTTTCCACGAACCCTTCATCCAGTTCCGTCTCTTCTTCATAATCAAAGATCCGCAGACTTTTCTCCAGGATCACTTCGGGCGCTCCTACCACCAGGAGTTCTTTGGTCCCATTGTTGTTGATCAGGGTGGCCCGGAACTTCTGCTCCGAATTGAAGGGGAGGTCATCGAGTATTTCCACCTCTTCCATAGCGGGGTCCTCACGGACCCCACTTTTTTCACCCAATATTTCCAAAGCCAATTCCGTGGGATCCCCGTGGACTGCCTTTACAACACGCCCATTTCCTTGACCTTCAACACCCTCTATCTCCAATCGGGCTTTGTTGCAATAAGCAGCGACCGTAAGGATCTTCCGGAGCATCGCGTTGCTTCCAGGCGATCCATCAGAAGAGGCTTTTTCTCCGGCCTTACGGATCGCTCCCTTGAGCTCGTACCCCCCACCTTCCACCTCGTATTCCTGAAGGCTGGGGTCCAGAAGCCGTTGAACGGTCAACACGCTCTGGGTGATCGTACCCGTTTTATCGGAAAGGATGGTGCTCACCGAGCCCAGGACCTCAGTAGCCGTAAACTCCCGGATAATGGCATTCCGCTTGGCCATCCGTCCGGCCCCGATCGCAAGGACGATCGAAATGACCACAGGCAATCCTTCCGGGATGGAGGATACCATAGAGGCGATCGTCACCAGGAGAATATCCTCGAAAGCAAAAGAACGATAGAAATAACCCAGCAGAAAGACGACCACGGAGGTAGAGACCGCAATGGTGGCCATTTTCCGTGCGAGTCGAGCGGTCTTTCGCCGAAAATTGGAGGGTTCTTTTTCCATCTCTCCGAGCGAACTGGCGATCTTCCCAACCTCCGTCCGCGCACCGGTGGAAACCACGATGGCTTTTCCCGTTCCCCGGACCACATGGGTTCCCTTCCAGACCATATTGGATCGGTCTGCGAGGGGCATATCCTTTTTAAAGGGGTCAGTTGTTTTTTCAGCAGGTGTGGATTCGCCGGTCAGAGAGGCTTCAACGGTTTGCAAGCCACGCGCCTGGAACAAACGGGCATCTCCGAGGATGGTCTGTCCTTCCTGAAGGGAGAGGATGTCGCCAGGAACAAGCTCCTTGGCCGGAATGCTCTGTTCGTGGCCATCGCGGATCACATTGGCCCGGTGCTTGACCAGGCGCTTAATGGACTCCACTGCCTTTTCTGCCTTGAATTCCTGGACAAAGCCCATTACGGCATTGAAAACGATCACCCCGAGAATGATGTAAACGTTCGCCATTTGGCCGGCATAGTAGGAAATGCCAGCAGCGAGGAAGAGGATCAGGATCAGCACATCCTTGAACTGCTTAAAGAAAAGCAGAATAGGGCTCGTCCCTCCTTTGGTCGGAAGTTGATTCTTACCGTATCGCTCCCTTCTCCTTCGGACCTCCGCATCATCCAGTCCGCTTTTGGGGTCCACGGAAGAATCATCCAATACTTCGGAAACGGCCTTCTTATAGGCCTGGGTAGGATCGACGTAAAGCTCAGCTCGATCTGCTTGAGTACTCATCAGGAAGCCGTACTATCCGCTTCTTTCGGCGCATCTTCGGGGCTTACCCATTGCTGCACCACTTGTGGGTGTTCTTCATACCACTTTCGAGCGACCTCATCGGGGCCAGCATCAGAGCGCGCGATCCGGTCCATAAGGCCGAGCAATTGCGCGGGCGTCATCTGAAAGCGCTCAAGAAAAGCGGACACTTTCGGCTCCTCCTCAGGGAATCCCTGTCGGACCATGGTGTGGATCTTTTCCCCGCTACCATATAGCGATCGAGGGTCCTCGAGGAATTTGAGCTCAAAGCGGTTGAATATCCAGTGAGGCATCCAACCGGTCACAACGATCGGGGCCTGGTTCGAGATCGCCTTCTTCAGACGAGCCGTCATTGCTGGTCCGCTGGAGGATAGCAACGCGAGTTCCTCATTCAGTCCATAGGCCTCCATGACCTCTTCGGTTTTCTTCATGATACCAGCCCCGTAATCAACGCCCACGATCTTCCCGTCAAAAAGGGAGGCGTTCGTCTTGAGCTCAGGAATTGTGTTCACGTCCACATAGCGGGGGACCACCAGCCCGATGCGGGCTTCATGGAAATTGGGGCCGAGATCCACCATCCGGTCGCCGAACCGATCGGTATAATCCTTATGGGTCGTGGGGACCCAAGCGTCCAGAAAAACATCCCGGTCACCCTGGGCAATGGAGGCGTAGACCGGCGCCACGTCGGCTACCTGGAGGGTCACCTCCCGCCCCGTCTCCGCTTCCAGGATCACCTGTACCAAATGGGTCATCGCGATCCCCTCGGACCAATTGATATAAGCAAGCTGAACAGGACCCTTCTCACCGCTTTCCCCATTCTTTTTTGGAGCACAACCCAGGGACAAAAAAAGAACGAAGAGGATAAGCGGGATGGATAGCTTTTCTGTGTTCATGGCTTATTCGTTTTGTGGTTGAATGCTTCCCTGGGTGATCCGATCGAGAATAATGGCCAGGATCACCACTGCGATACCGCTTTCGAACCCAAGGCCGATCTTTAATTGGGTGATCCCCTTCAGGACCGCAGCTCCAAGTCCTCCGGCTCCTATCATGGCAGCGATGACCACCATGGATAGAGACAGCATGATGGTCTGGTTGACACCGGTCATGATACTGGATACAGAAAGGGGAAGCTGAACTTTCAGAAGGAGTTGTCGGCTCGTTGCTCCAAAAGCTTTAGCCGCTTCCACTGTTTCCTCAGAAACATTGCGAATACCAAGGTTGGTCAGACGCACAGCAGGAGGCATAGAGAAGATCACGGTGGCTACTACACCGGGGACCTGGCCCAATTTGAAGAAAAGCACGGCCGGGATCAGGTAAACAAAGGCTGGCAGCGTCTGCATAAGGTCAAGGACGGGTCGGACCACTTTCTCCGTAACATCACTCCTGCCAGCCCAAATACCGAGGGGTATTCCGATCAGAAGCGTAATAATGGAAGAAGCCAGGACAAGGGCCAGGGTTTGCATGGTGGCCTCCCAAAGCCCCATTCCTTGTATAAGGATGGTCCCCAGGAGGGTGAAAAGGGCCACACCCCTCCCTGCAAAGTACCAGGAAAGGGCCACGAGAAGAACGACGATCACCCAAAAGGGAGGAAAGAGAAGCAATCCCTCAAGCCCGCCGATCAAAGCATTGAGCCCTTGATGAACAGCATCAAAAAACCCCGAAAGGTTCTCCGTCATCCAATTGATGCCCTTTTCAATGAAGTCCCCTAAATTGATCTCGATCATGCTTCAGCGTTTTGTGTTTTCTCGGTCCGGTCGCTGGCGATCTCCTGAATGATCGTGTCAAGATCGGTCCACCCCAGGTATTTTTTGCCCCCATAGCCCACTGCTACAATATTATGTTGCTTCCAGGCGATGGGGAGCAGATCGATCACAGGGGTGTTCCGGTCCGTAAGCGGCACCTCCCGGTCCACCATCTCCTCAAGATCCATTGCTCCCTTCTCCTCAGCCTCTTCGAGGGCCCGACGGGACAGGAGCCCGATATACTGATCCTTTTCGTCGAGAACACCGATCATACGCGTTCCCTCTTCAATTCGTTGAAGCACTGACCCCGGACGCTCTGAGACACTGGCGCTTTTTCCCTGATCCCGGGCCAGGGAGGAAGCCGTGATAATATTCGTCTTTTCCACATCCTCCAGGAAAGTACGAATGTGGTCGTTGGCCGGGTGGAGGAGGATCTCTTCCGGGGTTCCGACCTGTTCAATGCGGCCATCCCGCATGATCGCGATACGGTCTCCCAATTTTAACGCTTCATCGAGGTCGTGGGTAATAAAGAGGATCGTTTTACGGATCCGCTCCTGGAGCTCGAGGAGGTTATCCTGCATTTGGCCCCGGATCAAGGGATCGAGCGCACTAAAAGCCTCGTCCATTAAGAGGATCTCGGGCTCCACTGCCAGGGCCCGGGCCAAACCAACACGTTGCTGCATCCCACCACTGAGCTCCCCCACCATATTCTCTTCATACCCTTCCAAACCAACCTCCTCAAGAATCTCCCGGGCTTTCTCCAATCGCTCCCCAGTGGGCACTTTTCGGATCTCCAGACCAAAAGCGATGTTGGAGCGTACACTCCGGTGTGGTAGAAGCCCGAAGTTCTGAAAGACCATGGCCGTCTTTTCGAGACGCAAGCGGCGCACTTCACCGGGGTCTGCTGCAATGATGTCCACGTCATCGATATTAACCGTACCCCGCGTTGGCTCGATCAGTCGATTGACGCAACGGATCAGTGTGGATTTTCCGCTACCGGACAAACCCATGATCACAAAGATCTCCCCTTCTTGAATATCAAAATTCACGCTGTTGATGGCCACCGTAGCCCCGGTCTCGTCCTGGATCTCCTTCTTCCCTTTTCCCGCATCCATGAGCCGGAGGGCATTTTCCTGTTCTTTCTTCCGACCGAATACGAGGGATAACCCTTTAAGAGAAATTTTGCTGTCCTTTTCCATGACTTTAAAATGATAGGCGGACCAAAGGGGCTTCTTTGCTCCTTTTTTTGAAACCCGAAGAAGGTCCGAACAGCGGTGCCGATCAAGCAGGGCATTTTTCAGACCCCCCTTGGGATCACCTCGAAAAGAACCTATCTGATATTTAAAGGACCAAGGAAGAAAAGATCCCTTAGGGAAGGGCTGACCTGGATCAGTTTTTTCAGGACCGCCCCAATGGCAATGACTCACCTGATCCCCTTCAAGACTCGGGATCCCTTGTAGAGTCACCGCTAAAAAAGAACTGCGAGCTTTGCGGACACAAGATCCCCAGGAAGGGATATGCATTGACCCATCATAAGCGACATAGTGGGACCAAAAAGATCCTTACCGCCTTCCTTTTGAACAGCACCTTCACGCTTATCGAACTCGTTGGTGGCTTTTGGACAGGCAGCATGGCCATTCTCTCGGATGCAGTGCACGATCTGGGGGACACCCTTTCCCTGGGATTGTCCTGGCTCCTGGACCGGCGGGCCCAAAAAGAGAGCGACCGGACCTTCAGTATGGGGTACCGGCGCTTCAGTCTCCTGGGGGCCCTGATCAACAGCCTCGTGCTCATCGCCGGATCGGTCGTCATCCTCACCGAACTTATCCCCCGTCTTCTCGAGCCAAGCACACCCCATAAAGAAGGTATGTTCGCCCTGGCGGTACTGGGTGTCGCCGTGAACGGTGCCGCCGCTTTCCACCTTAAAGGAGGCAAGACCCTGAACGAGCAGGTCCTCACCTGGCATCTTTTGGAGGATGTATTGGGGTGGGTCGCGGTGCTGATCATCTCGATCGTGCTCATGTTCTGGGACCTGCCTATACTCGATCCCCTCCTGGCCCTTCTTATTACCCTCTTTGTGCTCTATAACGTCGTCCGGAAACTGATCGATACAATGGGCGTCTTTCTTCAGAAAGTCCCCGAGGGTGTTGACCTCGATCTTTTGAAAGCCGAGATCGAAAGCATAGAAAAGGTCGAATCGGTGCATCACGTTCACGTTTGGTCCCAGGACGGCACCCACCCCGTGATCAGCCTCCATGTGGTGACCAGCAATGTCGATTCCCTGGAAGAACTCACAAGGCTCAAAAGAAAGGCCCAGGCCCTTCTAAAGACAATGGATCCCGAACACCTTACGATCGAAATGGAGGTAGGTCGGGACGATTGTTCATTGGACCTGGAAGAGAATGCCGACAAAAGCTGATCCGAACGTTCACGGCAGCCACCCCATCGGCACTATCACAGGTCGCGTCCTCGGAACTGTCACGAAGTTCGAGGGGATCCGGTTGAGGCACGAAGACACTTTTTATGTCCTTGCATCTGGTCGAATCGAACCACGAAGTATCCGGACAGGACGTGGCCGAAGAGATCCGGCATGAAACCGATGAAAAAGACGATTCCGACCATCACACCCGTCAATCTACCAATTTTTATATTTTTCAATTTTTTTATTGAAAATCTTTAAATTTGTCCCTGTCACGATCGAAAACATCCATGAAAGCCGTGCACAAAACGACCCAAAGATCCCTTTACGAAGAGCTTGCAGGGATCAGCAAAGCCCTGGCCAGTCCGGCCCGGCTCGAGATCATCGACCAGCTTTCTCAAAAGGATCGCTCGGTAGAGGGTTTGGCGCAGGAGATCGCGATCCCGGTGGCCAATGTGTCCCAACACCTGCAAAAGCTCAAGCAAGCGAGACTCGTTGAATCCCGTAAAGAAGGGACCCGAAGTATTTACCGCTTAGCGGACCCCAAGGTACTCGCCCTTTGGCGGGAAATGAGGGAACTGGCCTTTTCCCGGAACGCAGAGATCAGGCGACTGATGAACGAGCTTCACCAGAGCGATGAAAAGATGGGCTACAATGCCCAAGAGCTTCTGCGAAAGGTCGAGAATGAGGAGATCGTTCTGGTTGACGTCCGGCCGGAGGACGAATTCCAAGCCGGTCACATCGCCGAAGCGCTCTCGGTTCCTTACGACCGAATAGAGCAAGAACTGGACCGGATCCCGGCGAACAGAACGATCGTCGCTTATTGCCGGGGACCGTTCTGTGTGATGTCCGATCAGGCCGTTGAATTGCTCCGCAAAAAGGGGTATCACGCAACGAGTTTCCGGGAGGGCTTCTCGGGATGGATGGAACAAGGTTTACCGATCGAAAAGAAGTAAGGAACACAAAAAAGCACGAACATGACCGAGACAAAAAGCACGAACACCGGCAACAAAACGAAAAAAGACCATTGGGAACACATTTATCGAGAAAAGGGACCGGATGAAGTGAGCTGGACCCAGGCCATCCCCAGTAGCTCCCTGCAATTCATAGATGTACTCAATCTCTCCAGAAATGCCCGGATCATCGATGTAGGGGGCGGGGATTCCAACTTTGTGGACCACCTGCTCGAAAGGGGTTTCCAAAACCTGAGCGTGCTGGATATCTCTGAAACCGCCCTGGAAAAGGCCAAGACCCGTTTGGGGGAAAGAGCCGACCAGGTGAACTGGATCGTTTCCGACGTGCTCGAGCATTCGCCGGAACGGGCCTACGACATTTGGCACGACCGGGCGACCTTCCATTTTTTGACCGATCCCGAAAGGATCCGGGAATACGTTGACCTCGTTGAACGATCGACCAACAAGGGGCTGCTCATCGCGACCTTTTCGGACCGCGGCCCTGAAAAGTGCAGCGGCCTGCCCGTGGAACAATACGACGAGGAGAAAATGGAGGCCCTTTTCTCAAAAGCGTTCCGGAAACATGAGGCCTGACGGGAGGTCCATGTGACACCGGACGGAAAGGAACAAGAGTTCCTCTTCTATACGGCCCTGCGAAAAGACTGAGCAAATGACGAGGGTCAGTCCAGGATCGTTCCCCTTTTTTTATATTAAAGAATACTTCAAAAAACACCCCTTATGAGCTACTACATGAATACCACCATGGAAGGCGACCTGCCGACCGTCGAGGAAAAAGTCCGCGAAGCCCTGCAAAAAGAAGGCTTCGGTGTCCTTACCGAGATCGACGTTCAGGCCACGATGAAAAAGAAAATGGATGCCGACATGGCCCCTTACAAGATCCTCGGGGCCTGCCATCCCCCCTCGGCCTATGAAGCCATACAGGTGGAGGACAAGATCGGGACCATGCTTCCCTGCAATGTCATCCTTCAGGAAAAAGACGGGACAACAGAAGTGTCAGCGGTGGACCCCATTGCTTCGATGCAAGCCATCGAGAACGAGAAACTGGGGGATGTGGCCTCAAACGTCAAGCAAAGCCTTCAAAAAGTACTGAAGCATTTGGAAGGCGAGAAGGTCTCCTAAAAGGCTTCATGTGGCTGTGGCCATTTCCCCTTGAAGTGGGCTTAAAGCACGCAAAAGGTGTTCGAAGGCAGCCCGGGATGGAATATCCAAAGAAAAAGTTGGCTACTTGGCTACGTGGCAATTTCGCCCCCCTTTTGATCACTTCAACAGCACCTTCTTCCGAATGCTGTGGCGCTCATTCTCCAGGCTCAGCATGTATATTCCCAAGGCGAGGTCATGTCGGGTCGTGACCGGGAACTCGTTGAGCCCCTGGCGGACCATCCGTTCCCGTTTCTCGATCACCCGGCCATCAAAACTGTAAAGGGTCACCCGGAACTTTTGGTCCGGGTATTCGCTCTGGATGGCCAGGTCGGCATCCTCCTCTCCATTGCCTTTCATGACCACGTCGAGTCCCTTGCCCGAACCCGCGGGGCAATCCTCAACGGCAATGGGGCCGTAATATTCGGTATTCCCGTCAAAATCCACCTGTTTTAGCCGGTAATACGTAGTAGAAAAGGGGTCCGGGTCCGCAAAGCTGTATTCCTGCTCTGTGCTGCTGTTGCCGGCTGCCTGGACCTTCCCGATCCTTTCGAAGCTCTGGCCATCCAGACTACGCTCCACAGCAAAGTAGTCGCTGTTTGTCTCGGAGGCCGTTGTCCACTCCAAACGCACTCCTTTACCTGCACAATCTCCCTTGAGGTCGGTCAGTTCCACTGGCAATGGTTCAGTGTGATCGGCCAGGGTCCAGGGCGCGAACAAATTGGACTGGGAAACAGAAACACCACTCACAGTCCCTGTCGGATCTCCAGTGTTCACGGTACCACTCGGCCCCCAATCCGCCCATAGATTGTCTTCCGTATTAAAACGTTGGGCTTTCAGGTTAGATTCGATGTT
>CAYVSK010000044.1:0-3300 GCA_964453635.1 uncultured Weeksellaceae bacterium
TCCGCGTTTTTTTCGCATGTTGAAGACACAAATACCAGGATTCCCGGAAGCCGGAGGAACTAACAATAGCCTCCCGGTAACCCCGGTCCCTTTTATAAGGCCGGCAAATATTCTCTGAACAAGCTTCCATACCGCGCTTTTTCATAAGGACCCTGTGGTCCTCCCCCAATCGCCAGGCAGTGGAACGCCATAAACGGTACTTCCGGGAAGCTACACCGGCCCGCCATTTTTCATGCACCGGACGGTATCTTTCGGAAGGCGCTTGGAGGTCACTCCATTCCCCCCCATCGGTGCGATATTGGTACAAAAGGACCCGGTCCTCCGGAGGCGCCTCAGGCGCGAACAATTGCCACTGCTGATCCAACCAGGGTTCGGCAAGATGGCTGGCTTTCTTTTGAAGGCCACCGGGGATCAACGGCCATTCGAGCAATTGCAAGCCAACAACAGCATAATACCCAAGGAGTAAAAGAATGGATATCAGGGCAAGGAGTTTTTTACGCAGTTCCGGCATGAGGCCAACAATAAAACAAATTATAAGCTTCGGACCCCGAATAAACACATCAGCGTATACCTAAGCTCATTACCACAAAGCAAAATATATTTGCGTCCTTATCCCAAAAAGACCAAAACCCATGCTGGAAGCCAATGACCCTTCTCTTTGTTCCTGGATCGAAGTCCGGGAAGACAGCGATTTCCCCATTCAGAACATCCCCTTCGGGGTATTTGAGACCAAAGAGCGAAGCCGCCGCGTCGGCACCATTATCGGCGACCAGGTGATCGACCTGAACGTCTTGGGCGAAAAAGGCTACCTCAAGTCCGTGAACATCGACCCGATCGTCTTTTCCCGACCCACCCTGAACGAATTCATGGTTTACGGAAAAAAAGGGACCCGGGCTCTGCGAGAGCGGATCTCGGAACTGTTCCGGGCAGACAATGAAGAATTGCAAAAGGACCATGAGACGATCGAAGAAGTGTTGGTCCCCCGCTCTGATGTGACCATGCACATGCCGGTAGAAGTAGGGGATTACACCGATTTTTATTCCAGCAAGGAGCATGCCACCAATGTAGGCACCATGTTCCGGGGGAAAGAGAACGCACTGATGCCGAACTGGGTCCATTTGCCGGTCGGATACCACGGGCGCGCTTCATCGATCGTCATTTCCGGCTTCGACGTCCATCGCCCGAAAGGGCAGACCATTCCTCAAGACGCCGAATCCCCCGTTTTTGGCCCATGTAAACTGATGGACTTCGAGCTCGAGATGGGCTTCATTACCTACGAAGGAAAGCGCCTCGGTGAACGGATCTCGACCGGGGAAGCGGCCGATCACATCTTCGGGCTCGTTCTTTTCAACGATTGGTCAGCGCGCGATATCCAGAAATGGGAATACCAACCCCTGGGTCCCTTCCTGGCCAAGAGTTTCGCGTCGTCCATTTCTCCCTGGGTGGTGACCCTCGATGCATTGGAGCCTTTCCGGGTCCCGGGCCCGAAACAGGAACCGGAAGTCCTCCCCTACCTTCAATTCGAGGGGGACAAGAACCTCGACATCGACCTTGAGGTCGCCCTTCAACCCGAAGGCTCCGAAGAAAAGGCCGTCTGCCATTCGAACCACAAGTACCTCTACTGGAATATGGAACAGCAACTGGCCCATCATACCGTGAATGGCTGTAACATCCAGATCGGGGATATGATGGCCTCGGGCACGATCAGCGGCCCGGAACCAAGCTCCTTCGGGTCCATGCTCGAGCTCAGTTGGCGGGGGACGGAACCTGTTCCCATGCCCGACGGGACGGAACGAAAATTCCTGCAGGACGGCGATACAGTGATCATGCGTGGCCACGCCCAACAGGATGGGCCGAGGATCGGGTTCGGCGAAGTGCGGGGCAAAGTTTTGCCTGCCAAGGACTGAAAGAAGGTGGAACCCCGTCCCCCTTTTTGCCGTATACCTACACCTGACAACGCTTCCGCATGAAGGGGCAACATTTTTCCCTTTCAGCTGTTCCCAGAATGGAGAGAAGGTTTCCATGGACATACCGGCAAAGGACATAAGGGACCAGGAAAAGCAAGCCATCCTGAACAAATACCGGAGCCTTTTACGCGATAGCCCCCATGCCTCAGGCAAGGAGGAACGGCGAATGATCCGGAAAGCTTTTCTCATGGCCTCCGAGGCCCATCAAGGGACACGGCGCAAATCCGGTGAACCCTACATCTTCCATCCCATAGCGGTCGCCCGTATCGTGGCCAAGGACATCGGCCTCGGCACGGCTTCCATCGTCAGTGCCCTTCTTCACGATACGGTGGAAGACACCAAGGTCCAGCTCAAGGATATTCGTCGCGAGTTCGGCGACAAAGTGGCCAATATCATCAAGGGGCTCACCAAGATCGAAACCGTATCAGAGATCAACAGTACCCAACAGGCGGAGAACTTCAGGAAGATCCTTTTGACCCTTTCCGATGACGTCCGGGTGATCCTGATCAAGATCGCAGACCGGCTGCACAACATGCAGACCCTCCAGCACATGAAAAAGGAGAAGCAATGGCAGATCGCTTCCGAGACAAGCTTTCTGTATGCCCCCCTTGCCCATCGCTTTGGCCTTTACGCGATCAAAAGTGAATTGGAGGACCTGGCCCTGAAGTACAAAGAACCGGAACTCTACCAGAAGATCGAGCGAAAGCTCAAAAAGACCAAGGAGGTCCGGAACCGCTTCATCAGGCATTTCAGTCATCCCATCCGACAAAAGCTATCCGAAGAAGGCTTCGAGTACCAGATCCAGGGGCGGACCAAGTCCATCAACTCGATCTACCAAAAGATCCAGAAAAAGCAGGTCTCCTTTGAAGAGATCTACGACCTCTTTGCCATTCGGATCGTGATCCACCCGGAAAAGGGGACCCCGCCGGAGGATGAAAAGGCCCTTTGCTGGCGCGTCTATTCCATTGTGACCGATTTTTATACACCAAACCCGGATCGCTTGCGCGACTGGATCTCGACCCCGAAGGCCAACGGCTACGAATCGCTCCATACGACCGTCATGAGCCCCACCGGGAAATGGGTCGAAAGAAACGGACCGCGGGATCGAACAATGGATGGGCCGGGTGCGTGAGCTCCTTCATAACCCCAACGCGAACGCGCTGGAGTTCATGGACAACCTCCGCCTCGACCTCTTTTCCGATGAGATCCACGTATTCACCCCCAAAGGGGAACCGCGGACTTTACCAAAAGGGGCAACGGCCCTCGACCTGGCTTTTAACATCCACACCCAGGTGGGCGAACACTGCATGGGGGCCCGCGTGAACAGGCAACT
>CAYVSK010000044.1:3310-8553 GCA_964453635.1 uncultured Weeksellaceae bacterium
CGCAATCAAAGCCCCAAACAAGAGTGGATCGACTACGTAGCCACCGCCAAGGCCCGTTCCAAGATCAAATCCGCCCTCAAGAAGGAACAGAAACGAATTGCCGCCGAAGGCAAAGAAAAACTAAAGCGCAAATTTCGCCATTTAAAGGTCGGCTTCACCGGGGCGAACGTGAACGAACTTGTCAAATTCTTTAATGTGGCGACGGCCCATGAAATGTACCTGCAGATCGCCAAGAACCAGCTCGACCTGGGGAAGCTAAAGGAACTCAGGATCAAGGGAAAACGCCTGATATACGAGGACAAACAGAAACCCGCAAAGACGCCTGCCCCGGCAAAGCAAAAAAGCCGCAAAAAAGAAAAGAAAAAGGACCCGACCCTCATCATTGGGAAGGATATGGACGATGTGGCCTACAAATTGGCCCCCTGTTGCAATCCCATCCCCGGTGACGACGTGTTCGGTTTCTCAACGGTGGGCGACGGGATCAAAGTGCATCGGGTGAACTGCCCGAACGCCAACGAACTGCTGTCCCATCACGCCGAGCGTGTCATCCGGGTCCGATGGAGTGACCAGGAAATGGTGGAGTCCCGGGTCGCCCTCCAGATATCCGGGATCGACAACATCGGGGTGGTGAACCAGATCACCAAGATCATCTCCGATCAGCTCAACGTGAACATGAACAAGATCAGTTTTGAGAGCACCGCAGGCTACTTTGAAGGACGTATGATCGTCAACGTGCTCGACACCAAGCACCTCGACCAGATGACCGACAAGCTCCAGAACCTCGAAGGGGTCCAGAACGTGGAACGGATTCAGGTCAGGGATCCATGAAAACCCGCTATAGTTTCTACTTTTGTTTTTCGATCCACAGCAGGATCCACCATGGCAGCAAGTTCCGAAACAAAAAAGAAGGTCGAACAGATCTTCGCCAACTATCTTGAGAAACACGGCCACCGGAAAACGCCCGAACGGTTTGCCATTCTCCGGGAGGTCTATGATTACGAGGGCCACTTCGACATCGAATCCCTTTACGTCAAGATGAAGAACGAGAATTACCGGGTCAGTCGAGCGACCCTCTACAATACGATCGAGCTGCTCCTCGCTTGTAACCTCGTGCGAAAGCATCAATTCGTACAGAATATCGCTCAGTACGAAAAGGCCCACGAGTTCGAACAACACGACCACATTATTTGCACCGATACAGGAGAAGTCCTTGAATTTTGCGACCCGCGCATCGAGAACATCAAACGATCGCTCGAGGAACTCTTCGGTATCGATATCCTTCACCATTCACTCTATTTCTACGGGACCCGCAAACCCCAGCAGAACGGTCAGGACGAGGAAGCAGGTAACACCGTGGAAAAGATCACTGACCAGGGCTGATAAACCCTTTTTCAACCTGATCTCATGAGCGTTGATATACTTTTAGGTCTTCAGTGGGGCGATGAAGGAAAAGGGAAGATCGTGGATCTTCTGACCCCCGAATACCAAGTGGTCTGCCGTTTCCAGGGGGGGCCGAACGCTGGCCATACGCTGGAATTCGGTGAATTCAAACACGTACTTCACACCATTCCTTCCGGGATCTTCCGGAAAAACACGATGAACATCGTTGGCAATGGGGTCGTGATCGACCCCCTGACCCTTCAGGAAGAGATCAAGGCCCTGGCGGAATACGACGTGGACCCGTATCAGAACCTCCATATCGGGCGGAAAGCCCATCTGATCCTCCCCTCTCACCGCATGCTCGACGCAGCCAACGAAAAAGCCAAGGGCAAGGAGAAGATCGGCTCCACCCTTCGGGGGATCGGCCCCGCTTACATGGACAAGACCGGCCGCAACGGGATCCGGGTCGGAGATATCTTTCGGTCGGATTTCCGCGAACAATACGACCGTTTGGTCGAAAAGCACATGCGGCTCCTCCGCCCCTATGGCGAGGACCGGATCCCCGAAAAAGAGGAAGAGGAATGGTTCGGGGGCATCGAGACCCTTCGGCGCATGAACACGATCGAGAGCGAGTACGTGATCAACGAGTCCGTCGATCAGGGCCAAAAGGTCCTCGCAGAAGGTGCCCAGGGCGCCCTGCTCGATATCGACTTCGGCTCCTACCCTTTCGTGACCTCTTCCAATACCACTTCAGCTGGCGTGTGTTCTGGGCTTGGCGTCGCACCCTCACGGATCGGCAACGTGATCGGCGTTTTTAAAGCCTACTGCACCCGGGTGGGAAGCGGCCCCTTCCCGACCGAATTGACCGGGGAGGAAGGCGAAGAATTGCGAAAAAGAGGGGATGAGTTCGGCGCCACAACGGGCCGACAGCGTCGGTGCGGGTGGTTGGACATCCCGGCCCTCAAGTATTCCATCATGCTCAACGGGGTCACCGAACTGGCCATGACCAAAGCGGATGTCTTCTCCGGCATGAAAAAGATCCGCGCCTGCACCCACTACGAGATCGACGGCCAGAAAACCCAACAACTCCCCTACGACCTTTCGGACAACAGGGTCAAGCCCGTTTATCGGACTTTCGACGGGTGGGATGAGGACATCAGCGACATCAAAGAGCACAGCAAGCTCCCCACCAACTTCAAAGCTTACCTCGAATTCCTCGAAGATGCCCTACAGGTCCCTATATCCCTCGTTTCCGTGGGTCCCAAAAGAAGGCAGGCATTGCAGCGGGTCGGGGCAGGTGAGCGGTCTTCGGTCATCGGTGACCAATGATCCCCGCCATCAATCCTGTTTGGCCCACATCCGAACTTCGGCAGCACGCCGATCAAAAAATATATATTTCTCACAGTGTTATAGCTGTGAGAAATATATATTTTAACCCCCCAAAGCCTGTTCGCTCATACCCTTTAATCCATCGATCAGCTTTTCCGTTGCCTTTGCCCGGTGGCTGAATCGGTTCTTTTCCACCAGGCTCATTTCGGCAAATGAGCGGTCGCATCCTTTCGGCAGAAAGATCGGATCGTAACCGAAGCCCTGCTCTCCACGCTTTTCGGAGAGGATCTCCCCTTCCACCGACCCCTCGAAGAAATAGCGCTCATCATCCAACAAGAGGGCGATCACTGTACGGAAACGGGCACTACGGTTCTCCACTCCTTCCATTTCGGTAAGAACTTTCCGCATGTTGCTCTCAAAGGTGGCCCCTTTTCCGGAATAACGAGCTGAGTAGACCCCCGGCCGCCCGTTCAGGGCATCGATCTCGAGGCCGGTGTCATCAGCGAATGCATCATACCCGTAACGATCGCGGACGAACTCAGCCTTTTGGGAAGCATTCCCCGCCAGACTGTCCCGCGTTTCCGGGATCTCCTCCCTACAACCGATATCTTTCAATCCCCGAACCCTGATGCTATCCGGAAGCTTCTCGCCGATCTCCCGGATCTTGTGGGGATTGTTGGTGGCAAAAACGATCGTGCGTTCCATCCCATTCAAAATTTTCAGGACCAATGCCGGCACCTTTCGCCCAATGCGAATTCCCCAACGATCGATCAGCAACTACCGCCCAATGCCAATCACCACTTGCCAATCGACCAGTGCCAATCGCCCAGTGCCCAATGCCTATTCCCGGTACCACCTCCCCCTTATTTGAAAGACCCAGGATCTTCATCCACCCTGAATACAGGCATTGAGGAAGGATCAAACCCGGTGGATCATCCCCGCCGGACCAGCGTTCACCACCGGTGTATCCCCTATATATTCCTTTTTTCCTGCGCTCTCATGAATGTGGCCACAAACACAAAGCTTCGGGGTCCTGGAACGGATCGCCTCCAGAACGGCCGTACTCCCCAGGCTCTCTCCCCCGGAAGAAATATCGACCGCCCCTTTTGGCGGGGAATGGCTAACAAGGACCGCATCCCGGGGGCATTCGGCCAAGTACTCCGCCGCTTGCTCCTCGGTAAGATCGTAACTCCAGGGGCCGAAGGGCGTGATCGGGACCCCTCCGCCAATGCCGTAGAAAGGGATCCCCTCCAGGGTTACCCCGTTCCCGTGCAGCACATGGGCCGATGGCCAGTCCCGACAAGCCTCCAGCAATTCCTCGTAACTCTCCGCATTCCCCGGGACCAGAACAGTGGGGGCAGAAATGGAGCTGAGCGCCCGGATGGTCTCCCGAAGATCGGAGCGCATATTGCCAAAGTCACCAGCCCCGACCAGCAGGTCCACATCCCCGGCTTTCTCTGCAATTTTCCGACATGCCCTTTTATCGCCGTGAACATCACTGAAAAGAAGTAGTTCCATGACTTAATCCGGTTCAGGGTATTCCACTCTTACGTGATAAATGTTCATGAGCTTCCGCTTGAGGACCTTTTTGACATTGGTCACATCCTTCAGGGTAATGGGCGCGTTGATGAATTGGTTCTCCTTGAGTTGGTTGTTGACGATCCGTTCCACGAGGTCCTCAATGGTCCGGGCGTCATATTTTTTAAGACTCTTGGAAGCCGCCTCGACCGAATCCGCCATCATAAGGACTGCGGTCTCCTTGGAATAAGGCAAGGGACCGGGATAACGGAAAAAATTCTCGTCCAGTGCCTTCTGTCCCTCCGGCAGCTCATCAAGATACTTTTTATAGAAATATTGGACCAGCATGGTGCCGTGATGGGTCCGGATGAAATCGATCAGGATATCCGGCAATCCGTACTTTTTGGCCTTTTCGATACCCTTGATCACGTGCCGTTTGATCACTTCTGTGCTCTCGACCGGGGTGAGGTCCTCGTGCATATTGACCCCGGTGGTCTGGTTCTCATTGAAGTAGAGCGGATCGTCGATCTTCCCGATGTCATGATAAAGCGCCCCAGCCCGGATCAAAAGGGGGTCCCCCTCCACCTCCAACACGGCTTCCTCGGCCAGATCAGCGACCTGGAGGGAGTGCTGAAAAGTACCCGGGGCTTGTCCTGAAAGTTCCCGCAGAAGGGGACTATTCGTATCGGATAACTCCACGAGGGACATTTCCGATAGGAAACCAAAGACCTTTTCGAACAAGTAGATCAGCGGATAGGCCAACAAAGAAAGGAGGGCATTTCCGGCAAACCAAGCAAAGTTGGTCAATTCAAGACCACCGAGGGAACCCTCCTGGGTGATCGCAATACCGAAGTAAACGAGCGAATAACTAATGAAAATGACCGCGGCCGAATTGAAGAATTGGGACCGATGCCGCATGTTAACAATGCTATAGATCACAATGATCCCGGCAATGGCCTGTAAAAGTGCGAACTCAAAAGGGTTCGGTACCAAAAAGGAGACGGTGAGCGCCCCGA
>CAYVSK010000044.1:8563-16260 GCA_964453635.1 uncultured Weeksellaceae bacterium
TGGATGAAAGCGAACTCGAAGCGATCGGGAACGAGGAAACCGATGATCAGAACGGTGATAAAATGGAGGAAAAGGGCCGTGGGAGTATCGTAAAAAGCCCGAATGATAATGGGTAAAATGCAAAAGGGAACGATGTAGTCGGAAAGCACGGGCGTATCGTTCGCAACTTTTACGAGGAAGGTCATCAGCACGATCAAAAAGAGGAGGAACAACAACTTGTTGGGTTTCTCCAAAAGGTCTTGTTTGAAAAGGACGAGAAAAATAAAGAGACCGAACATCAGGAAACTGACCAGAAGGGCCTGTCCCCCTTTGATGACCCAAAAGCTCTTTTGCCCTCCGATCTGCTTCTCGTAGGCCTTTTTTAAGGACAGCAATTTCCGGTACTTGGACTCGGTCACGATATCCCCCTTGGAGATAACGAGCACATCCTTTTCCACCTTCCCGCGGGTCTTCGATACTTTTCTAAGACGTTCCTGGGTCACCATCTCCGTCTTCCGCTGATCGAAGCGAACGTTGGGACGAAGCACCTGTTCAAGGACATTCATCAGAAATTCCACATCGATCCCCGCCCGTTGAGAGGCCTTATCCTCACAATGCACATAGGCGGACTTCATGGTATAAAGCTCCCGAACCGGGACCTTTTCGACCACATTGTCTCGTACAACATTGATCCTCAACGACTTTTTTTCATCTTGATGGTGCTTCGCCAGCTTGATGATGCCTTTGTCGTAAACCGTCCGGAGGAGTTTTACCCCCAGCTTTTTGTGGCGGCGTCTTAAAATGCTGTCCCGTGCTTTCTTCTTTCCTTTCACGATATCCTCATCGGAGAAACTTTTTGTATCGAGACTTTTGCTGCTCTTTTCCCACTCCCGGTCGATGAGCTTCCTGAAACGCTCGATCTGCTCCTCGGCCACGGTATTGTCGTGATCGTAATGCGGGGGGACCGATTCCCGGATCTGCGCTCGTTCAGCTTTGAGGGTTTCAGGGGATTTCCGAATGGCAAAATCAAAAGGCGCGATCAAGTCCTCGTACAACCAGGGCTCTCCCTTGGAGAACTCGTACTTGAACTCCGCCTTTTTCGGGAAGAGGTATACGATCACCGCAATACTGGCCAAAAAAAGGGAGACCTTGTAAATGTTGCTCTGTTGTTCCCGGATCCTTTCCAGGATGTCCCTTATACCCATGAGCGCCAGGGTTTAGGCGGGATCTCCCTGACAGGGCCCGCCTTCTTTCTTAAGCGGCCAATGACCAAAAGATCATGGATCCCGCTCAGGATTCAATACGTAGCACTGAGATCGCAGATCTATCAGCCAAGAGGACGAAAATAGGAGTATTTTTCAAGTTCGACCGTTTTGCTTATTTTCGCCCTGCCCAAGCCCTCGGCTCCGGGCGATCCTGAGATCAATATCCACAAAAACGATCGGGGAATGAAAGAAGTCTACGTCATATCAGCAGTCCGCACACCCATTGGAAGCTACGGGGGTGAACTCTCCTCTGTTCCTGCCACACAACTTGGAGCAAAAAGCATCGAAAAGGCCATCGAAAAAGCCTGCATTGAACCAGGGGACGTTCAGGAGGTCTTTATGGGCAATGTGTTACAGGCGAGCCTGGGACAGGCACCGGCCAGGCAAGCAGCACTCAATGCCGGTCTCAGCGAGGAAACACCCTGTACTACGATCAACAAGGTCTGTGCCTCAGGGACCAAATCCATAATGTTCGGTGCGCAGAGCATCATGCTCGGCGATAATGACATCGTCGTTGCGGGTGGTATGGAGAACATGTCCGCCGTCCCCTATTACCTCGATCATGCCAGGACCGGTTACAAACTGGGGGATGGGAAGTTGATCGACGGCATGGTCAAGGACGGCCTCACCGACCCTTTCAATCACTTCCACATGGGGAATGCAGGAGAGATCTGTGCCCGGGACTGTAATATCAGCCGGGAGGCCCAGGACGAATATGCCCTCATGTCCTATAAAAGATCGGCCGATGCCTGGGAGAACGGCCGCTTCAGTGAAGAGGTAACACCGGTCGAGATCCCCCGGAAAAAAGGTGACCCCATCGTGGTCAATGAGGACGAGGAGTACAAGAACATCAAGACGGAAAAGGTCCCCTCCCTCAAACCGGTTTTCCAAAAGGACGGCACGATCACCGCGGCCAATGCATCCACACTGAACGACGGGGGCTCGGCCCTTGTGCTCATGAGCAAGGAAAAAGCAGAAACGTTGGGCCTGACCCCTTTTGCACGGATCCGTTCTTATGCGGATGCGGCCCAGAAACCTGAATGGTTCACCACGACACCGGCGAAGGCCATTCCCAAAGCTGTGGAGAGGGCCGGGCTCCAGATGAAGGACATCGAGTTCTACGAGATCAACGAGGCATTCTCGGTCGTGAGCATCGCCAATAATCAGGGAATGGGGCTGGACCCCGAAAAAGTGAACGTGAACGGGGGCGCTGTATCCCTCGGGCATCCCATCGGGAATTCCGGTGCACGGATCGTCGTCACCCTTCTCCATGTACTGAAGCAAAAGCAGGCCAGGATCGGGGCGATCGGTATTTGTAACGGTGGCGGTGGGGCTTCGGCCATGGTCTTCGAACGGCTCGACCAATGAAACCTTTTAATGCCCGGCCTCCACTTGATGAGGAGGCCCCATTGACCACCCGGTGTCCATGCACTACGGAATCGCCGGCCTGAGCATCATACCGTGTCGATCCAAGCCAAAGGAGTCCGCCGAACAATCCACTCAACTCCTCTTTGGTGAACCCTACGAGGTTCTCGATCAGGACCGGGGATGGGTCCTGATCCGGATCCTCCACGATCGATACGAAGCCTGGATCGACGAAGCGCAGGCAACTCCCCTACCTGAAGAAGCCCATAAAGCGATCGTGAGCGAAAGGCCACCACGCCTGGCCATCCCTATGACCTGGATACCAAGCAGCGATCAGCAATACAGTTTTCCCATCCTATACGGGAGTCCCTTACACTCCGAAAGGGTCCTGGACAAATGCCGGAAAAACGCGTTCCACTGGCCCACGACCGGGCCCGGGACGGAGGTCGCTATGCCTTCAATGGCGCCCTCTGTAGAGCGCTTTTTGGCCTTTGCGAAAAAGTTTCTGAACGCCCCCTATCTATGGGGAGGTCGTTCCCTTTTCGGTATCGATTGCTCAGGCTTTGTGCAGATGACTTTTCTGCTGTGCGGACTGAACCTGGCCCGGGATGCAAAAGATCAGGTAAAGGAAGGCATGACGATCAACCTGATCGAGGAAGCCCGGGCCGGGGACCTGGCCTTTTTCAGGAATACAGAAGGGAAGGTCCATCACGTGGGGATCCTTCTCACCCCTGAACGGATCATTCATGCCTCAGCCTCCGTAAGGATCGATCCCATCGACCATCACGGGATATACAACGTAGACAAAAAACAATATACCCATACCCTCCACCTCATCAAACGGCACAACAAGTTCCAGCCGATCGAAAACCCGGGAACGGAGTAGCGCCAATTTGGCAGCTCCCTCTTGCGTTTAGAGCCAAATTGGCACTTTCCGGCTTTCGGCCCCTTTTTTGTACCACCCTATATGAGCAAAACGAATTCATCATAAAAAACGCGTACTCATATAAAAGATCTTGATCGTTCATCATCTCAGTACGCAATACTCAGTACTGACTCCTGAGACGATGCTCGATCAAGAACAATAAAATACCAAAACCATGGACCTGAACAAATTCACGATAAAATCGCAAGAAGCCATACAGCAAGCCCAACAGATCGCCACGGAGAACGAACAACAAGCGATCGAGAACGGGCACATCCTGAAAGGCATTTTGGACACCGATGAGAACGTGGCCCCGTCCATCTTCAAAAAACTCGGGCTGAACCCTTCTGTCTTTGAACAAGCCCTTGACAGTATCGTGACCTCCTACCCCAAGGTCTCGGGCGGGGATCAGTACTTGTCGAAAGACGGGAACCAAAGCCTGCAAAAGGCCCTCTCCTATGCCAAGGAGTTCGGGGATGATTTCGTCTCCATCGACCACATGCTACTGGCCCTGGTCAAGGCCAAGGACAGTGTCGGGCAATTGATGCGCGATCACGGGCTGAGCGAAGATGATCTGAAGACGGCCATCCAGGACCTCAGGCAAGGAGAAAAAGTGACCTCCGCGAGTCAGGAAGAGACCTATCAAGCCCTTGAGAAATACGCCAACAACCTCAATGAACAAGCGGAGCAAGGAAAGCTGGACCCCGTTATCGGACGGGATGAGGAAATTCGACGCGTCCTGCAGATCCTTTCCCGCCGAACGAAGAACAACCCGGTACTGATCGGCGATGCCGGTGTCGGGAAGACCGCCATAGCCGAAGGCATGGCCCACCGGGTCGTACGACAGGACGTGCCGGAAAACCTCAAGGACAAAAAGATCTACGCCCTCGATATGGGGGCCCTGCTCGCAGGCGCGAAGTACAAGGGGGAATTCGAGGAGCGCCTGAAATCGGTCGTGAAAGAGGTCACCAATTCCGATGGTGAAGTGATCCTCTTCATCGACGAGATCCATACCCTCGTCGGGGCCGGCGGAGGTGAAGGCGCCATGGACGCCGCGAACATCCTCAAACCCGCCCTGGCACGCGGCGAATTGCACGCCATCGGAGCCACCACCCTCAATGAGTACCAGAAACATTTCGAAAAGGACAAAGCCCTTGAGAGGCGTTTCCAGAAGGTCCTGATCGACGAACCGGACCGCGATGCTTCGATCACCATCCTGCGGGGGATCAAAGAGAAATACGAGACCCATCACAAGGTCCAGATCCTCGATGAATCGATCATTTCGGCCGTGGACCTTTCCATGCGTTACATAACGGACCGCCATCTCCCCGACAAGGCCATCGACCTGATCGATGAGGCCGCATCCAAGGTCCGTATGGAGATCAACTCCAAACCCGAGGAACTCGACGAGCTCGAGCGAAAAATGATGCAACTCGAGGTCGAACGGGAAGCGATCAAACGCGAAGGGGACACGGAGAAACAGGAAAAGCTGGACCAGGAGATCGCGGAGTTGAACGACAAGAAGTCCGACTTCATGGCCAAATGGCAGAACGAGAAGGACATCGTGGAAGGGATCCAAAAAGCCAAGGAAGACATCGAGAACCTCAAACTGGAGGCCGAACAAGCCGAACGGGACGGCAACTACGAAAAAGTCGCCGAGATCCGCTACGGCAAGCTAAAAGAGGCCGAGGAGACCCTCAAACAAAAGCAGCAACAACTCGCTGAATTGGACCCCGAGTCCAAGACCATCAAAGAACAAGTAGGCAGCGAAGAAGTCGCGGAGGTCGTCTCCAGATGGACCGGCATCCCGGTCAGCAAGATGCTCCAGAGCGAGCGGGAGAAGCTCCTGCAACTGGAAGATGAGCTCCACAAAAGGGTCGTTGGACAAGATGAAGCCATCGAGGCCGTATCGGACGCCGTTCGACGTAGTCGTTCCGGCCTACAGGATGCACACCGACCGATCGGTTCCTTCATCTTTCTTGGGACCACCGGGGTCGGAAAGACCGAACTGGCCAAGGCCCTTTCCCAGTTCCTCTTCGATGACGAGCGAAACATGACGCGGATCGACATGAGCGAATACCAGGAGCGCCACACGGTCAGTCGCCTGGTCGGGTCACCCCCGGGATATGTTGGTTACGAGGAAGGCGGGCAGTTGACCGAGGCCGTCCGGCGCAAACCCTATTCCGTCATCCTGCTCGATGAGATCGAAAAGGCCCACCACGACGTCTTCAACATCCTCCTGCAAGTGCTCGACGATGGACGTCTCACGGATAACAAAGGCCGAACGGTCAACTTTCGGAACACGATCATCATCATGACCTCGAACATCGGCTCGGACATCATCCAGGCCAACTTCGAGGATTACGAGGAAGGCAAAGAAGAATCCATCATCGAACAGACAAAAGGACAGGTGATGGACATCGTTAAGAAGACCCTCCGACCGGAATTCCTGAACAGGGTCGATGAGACCATCATGTTCCGACCGCTCACGCGCAAGGACATGAGAAAGATCGTGGACCTTCAACTTGAAGACCTCCAAAAACGGGTGGAAGACCAGGACATCGAGCTCCAATTCTCCGACGAAGCCCGGGAATGGTTGGCCGATGCCGGTTACGATCCCCAATACGGAGCAAGGCCCGTTAAGAGGATCATTCAGAAGAAAGTCCTCGATAAGCTCTCGAAACAGATCCTGGCCGGTAAGATCGATAAGGAAAAACCGGTCGTTCTGGATGCATTCGAAGGAGAAGTGGTCTTCCGGGAGCCCGTTGAGGAGTAGCAGCGGGTTTTGTAAGGGACCATTTTGCTTTTAAAGGGGGCGGGGAATTTCCCCGTCCCCGAATTATTTTATAGCTTTGCAAATTGCTAATAGTGCTTGGTAGATCCGGGCCTCAAAATCCATTTTATGAGCAAAAACAAATTTGAACAGGTCAAGCCCACCCAGGTGAGCGAAGAAGAGATCGCACAGCAAAGCTCCGAGAGCGATCTCTACAAGTACGAATACGTCATGGATTTCGTTGACAAATGGGATGACCTGATCAACTGGAATGCAAGAGAAGAAGGAGAACAAGAGTTCTTCATGAAGGAGCTGACCAAACGGGGTAAGCAAAAGATCCTGGACGTGGCCGCAGGTACCGGTTACCATTCCATCAAATTGCTCGAACAAGGTTTCGACGTAACCAGTGCGGACGGCAACCCCAACATGCTCGCCAAGGCCTTCAACAACGCCAGGGAACACGGAAAGATCCTGCGCACGGTACAAGCCGATTGGCGATGGCTCAACATGGACATTCACGACAAATACGACGCCATCATCTGTCTCGGGAACTCATTCACCCACATCTTCTCGGAGAACGATCGCCGTAAGGCCTTGGCCGAATTCTACTCTGCCCTGCGCCACGACGGGGTCCTGATCCTCGATCAGCGGAACTACGATGTCATCCTCGACCACGGCTTTAAGAATAAACACACCTTTTATTATGCCGGTGAGAACGTAAAGGCCGAGCCAGACCACATCGAGGACGACCTCATGCGCTTCCGCTACGAATTCCCGGACGATTCCGTATACAACCTCAATTTCTTCCCCTTGCGGAAGGAATACACCCGCAAGCTGATGAAACAAGTCGGCTTCCAGTCCGTAAAGACCTTCGGGGATTTCAAAGAGACCTATGCGGATGAGGACCCGGATTATTTCATCCATATAGCGGAAAAGACCTACGACCCGAGCAACGATGAGGAAGAAGGCATTTGAAGATAAGCAGGACCGGGCATTCACCCGGTCCTCCATGCGCAAACCCAAGTCGAACCCCAAAAAGCACCCCGATCATGAAAAGCGATGAAGTGGTCGAGACCACCAAGAACTATTACGACAGCGACGACGCCGACAATTTCTATTACAATATCTGGGGCGGTGAGGACATCCACGTCGGCCTGTACTACAACGAGGAAGATAGCATTTTCGAAGCCAGCCAGCGTTCAGTGGAAAAACTGGCATCCCTCGTTGAGGACCGGGTCACTTCGGATATGAGGATCCTCGATGTTGGTGCCGGATACGGCGGTACAGCCCGTTATTTCGTAAAGACGTTCGGCTGTAAGGTCGATTGCCTCAATCTCAGTGACAAAGAGAACGAGCGCAACGTCAACAAGAACAAGGAACTGGGCTACGA
>CAYVSK010000044.1:16270-19926 GCA_964453635.1 uncultured Weeksellaceae bacterium
ACGACAAGATCAATGTCGTGGGGGGCAATTTCGAAGAACTTCCCTTTGAGGATGAGGCCTTCGACATCGTGATGGCCCAGGACGCCATCCTACACAGTGCTCAGAAGATGACCGTTTTCGAAGAGTCGGTCCGGGTCCTGAAGCCCGGGGGCGACTTCATCTTCACGGATCCCATGCAAGCCGATGACTGCCCGGAAGGTGTGCTTCAACCCGTCCTCGAACGAATTCACCTGGACTCCATGGGCTCGGTCGCAAAGTACAGGGATTATGCCCAAAAGCTCGGTCTCGAAGAAATTCAGGTGATCGAAGAACCGGAGCAACTGACCAACCACTACAGCAACGTCCGAAAGAAACTCCAGAAGAATTACGACGAGATCCTCAAAAAAGTAAGCCAGGATTACGTCGACAAGATGATCAAAGGCCTCGGCCATTGGGTCGAAGCCGGCGAGAATGGCTATCTTAACTGGGGTTTTCTGCACTTCAGAAAAAAGAAGTAACCCCCTTTAAGCGGATCAGGTGGGCTGCCCTTGTTGCCCACCTCTTTCGCTTCTAATAGGCATTAAAAAAGGGCTGTCACAAAGTGACAGCCCTTTTTTATGATTCAGCAGTCGAAGCCCGCTTACTTGATCTTCTTCGTGAGCTCAGCACCGGGCTTGAACTTGACCACCTTTTTCGCCGGGATCTTGATCTCTTTCCCTGTCTGAGGGTTCCGGCCCTTACGAGCAGCCCGCTTGGAAACAGAGAAAGAACCAAATCCGACCAGTGCTACCCGGTCACCCTTTTTAAGGGCCTTGGTGGTCTGGTTGATCAGCGCATCGAGTGCGCGTTTGGAATCAGCTTTGCTGATCTTGGCTTCTGATGCGATCGCATCGATCAATTCTGCCTTGTTCATAACAACTGAATTTTAGGATTAGTGTTGATTCTATCACAAATATATGTGTATAGATTGACGTGTCAAGGGTTTTGAATAAAAAAATCCCGGATCTGTGGATAAATCAAGGGTTTTGTTAAAAACTGAACGGGAATCATTGGGCGTCAATAATTTCCAAAATCGTTCATAATAACCTGATTTTCAATATAATAAAAATACCTGAGCGCAAAGACCTTATAGAAGGGCATCAAAACAAAGGATCTTGGGGAAGAATGGACCCAAAAACAGATGAACCGACCAAGTGGCATTGGTAAAGATCATCTTCAATCCCGCCATATATAAGGGAAAAGAATAAAGGACAGCGCTATGACCAGCACATCGAGGGCCAAAAGCGCCAGGAGATAATGCAGGTCGTGGGACCAGGAATGCCCCTTCAGCGCTCCATGGGAGAAGCGTACCAAGAGGGTAAGCAAGGGCAATACCACCGGCAATCCCAGTACAGCGACCAGGCCGCTATGCCCATTCCCTTTCGAAGCAATGGCCCCGATCAGGGTAAGGGAAGAAGAAAGCCCCACAACGGCCAAAAGAAGAGCCAGGATGAGCTTATCGACCCTTGCGTCCACAGGCGGGCCCGAGCCGATAAAAAGTCCGTAAAAGAGGGCACTTGCTCCAACGATAACCGCCAGGACCAATGCATTGTAAAGCATCTTTCCGAGAATGATCGCTTGTGGAGAGGCCAGTTGGTGAAGATAGGAACGGCCGGCGACCGAAAGGTCCTCAAAATTCCTGGACACCGTGTTAAAAGTGGCAAAGAGGACGATGATCCAAAAAAGGGCGTTCCAGGTCGACAGTTCAATGACCCGCTCAAAGGAGAGATAGCACACGAATATCGTCGAGAGTGCATACAAGAGTACAGCTCCGAATTGATGGCGCTTGCGCCATTCGATCCGAAGATCACGGCGCACGAGCTCGCGTATTTCCCTCAAAAGTTCCATGCCGATCCGTCAAATTTAGGGAACCATGGGAAAAAGGAACGGATCCCTATATTTGTATCCCAAGTCACGATCCCCTATGAAACTCGATATTCTTGCTATTGCAGCGCACCCGGACGACGTGGACCTCTGTGCCGCTGGCACACTGGCCAAGCACATTGAAGAAGGCAGAACGGCGGGGATCATCGACCTTACCAGGGGTGAACTGGGGACCAGAGGAACCCCGGAATTAAGGCTTCAGGAGGCCGAAAAGGCGGCCGGGATCCTTCGCCTTTCCATCCGCGATAACCTCGGGATGGCCGACGGTTTTTTCCGCAACGATCCGGACCATCAGATCCCCATCATCCAAAAGATCCGTCAATATCGCCCATCGATCGTGCTAACCAATGCCATGAGCGACCGCCATCCCGACCATGGTCGGGCCGCTCAACTCGTATCCGAAGCCTGCTTTTACAGTGGGCTGATCAAAGTGGAGACCAGCCTCGGGAATGAAGTTCAAAAGGCCTGGCGCCCGAACGCGGTCTACCATTTCATTCAGGATCGCTATATGAAACCCGATGTCGTTGTGAATATTACGGACCATTTTCAAAAAAAGATGGAGGCGATCCGCGCTTTCGCTTCGCAATTCCACCAAGCGGACTCGGATGAACCCGAAACCCCCCTTTCAAGGCCTGACTTCATGGATTTCCTCGAAGCCCGGAGCCGGGAATTTGGAAGACCAGCAGGGTTCACTTTTGGAGAAGGTTTTGTGACCGAACGACCAGCCGGGATCGAGGACCTCTTATCCCTGCAATAGGGAATTGCTATTTCCAGGTGGTGGCGACCGGCTCTTCGCTCTTATAGAAATTCCCGGATTCGAGCCGCTCTTTGATGACCCGGAAGGCGTCGATGGTATAATCGACATCTTCCTGTGTATGAACCGCCGTGGGAATGAGCCGAAGCATAATGACCCCTTTGGGGACTACCGGATACAGGACCATGGAACAGAACACCTGAAAATTCTCCCGCAGATCCAGAATGGCTTGCGTGGCCTCGGCCATACTTCCTTCAAGGAATACAGGCGTTACAGGGGAATTGGTGTTCCCGATATCGAAACCGGCATCGGTTAAGCCCTGTTGAAGGGAATTGGCCATCCGCCACATTTGCTCCCTCAACTCCGGACGTTCGCGCAGCAATTCGAGCCGCTTCAAACCACCGATGACCACTGGCATCGGAAGAGATTTGGCAAAGGTCTGGGAACGCATGTTGTAGCGGAGGAATTCGATCACTTGCTGTTCACCGGATATGAAAGCCCCGATGCTCGCCATGGCCTTGGCAAAGGTCCCGAAATAAAGGTCAATAGCATCCTGAACACCCTGGGAAAAACCCGTTCCATTACCCGCCTCGCCCATGGTACCGAAACCGTGGGCGTCATCGACCAAGAAGCGGAAATGGTATTTGTTCTTAAGGACCGCGATCTCTTTTAACTTGCCCTGATCACCAGCCATTCCAAAAACGCCTTCTGAGATCACCAGAATGCCTCCGTCCGTCCCTTCTACCAGCCTCGAGGCCCGGGCCAACTGTTTTTCAAGGTTCTCGATATTGTTGTGCTGAAAAACGAAACGTTTGCCCTGATGCAGCCGGACCCCGTCCACGATACAAGCATGCGACTGAGAATCATAGATCACTACATCCTTGCGGTCCACCAACGCCTCAATGGCTGATTGGCACCCCTGATAACCGTAATTGAGCAAAAAGGCGACGTCCTTGCCCACAAAAAGGGACAACACTTGCTCCACTTCCTCGTGGTAAGA
>CAYVSK010000045.1:0-3316 GCA_964453635.1 uncultured Weeksellaceae bacterium
GATGGAGCAGGCTTTTTACCTGACCGATGCTGGTATAGCATCGGTCCCTTTGGGTCTCTGCTTAGCTGTGTTCTTTCTTGGTCACCTCAGAGACCATATTGCTTCCACCTTCCACGCTCTGGGAAAGGGAATCCTTCACAGCGTCGAAGGTGTCGTTACCGATATCCCGGGCTGCTTCGAGTGCTGCGGATACGGCATCTCGCAGGGCTTGGCTACTGTGGCATTCCTGTTCATTATTCCTTGTTCCACTTGGTTTGGACTGCGAATGAGCAGTCCCTGTGATCGGCGTCACCCTTTTCCGTCGGATCTTTTGACCAGTCCCGGGATTCGTCGGAGCTTCTCATATCCGGGTCTGACGCTCACCAGATAAACACCCATAAAGATCATCAGCGTCGCCAGGCCCTTGATCCAGGTGATCTCATCCTGTCCCGCGAGGATGGAAACGACCGCAGCCACTGCCGGTTGTAGGTAGAGGTAGGTGCTGGCGACGGAGGCGTTCACGGTTTTCAGGGCCATGACGTTCAACAAGTAAGCGAAGAAGGTGGTGCCGACCACGACATAGAGTAGGGAGGCCCAGGTGCTCGGGTCGAAGGCCGCAAGATCCACGGTCGTGACCTGTTGGAAGCCCACGGGGGTCACGAAGAGGATGCCCCAGGTGAAGACCCACTTGATCACCGTGAGGGGCTTGTATTTCCGCATGAGGGGTTTGACGATCACCAGGTAGACCCCATAGGAACAGGCGTTTATGAAGACGAGAAGGTCGCCCAGGAGCGTGCCCTCACCCAAGGCCAGATCGCCCGCCAGGAGGATGAGGATGGCGGCACCGCTCAGGCCGAGGACGATGCCCGATAATTTCCGCCAGGTGATCCGTTCCCCGATAAGTACGGCAGCCACGATCAGGACCAGTACAGGGTTCACTGTCATAATGATCGAGGCGTTGATCGGCGTTGTAATGTTGAGCCCCGCGAAGAACAAGAGCTGGTTCAGCGTCACCCCGAACAAGGCGCAAGCCCCCATCCGGAGTTTATCCCGAAGGGCCACTTTTTCCTGCCCTCCTTTCAGCCAGTTGAAGGTCCAAAAAAGGGCCATTGCCCCCCATACCCGTACGACGATGAAGCCGAAGGGTGGCAAATGTTCCGGCATGAGCCCCTTGGCGACGGAATAATTGATGCCGAAAATGACATTGGCAGTGAATAGAGCCAGGTGGGCGATCCAGAAATTGCTGATCCCTTTGAGCATAGGGGAATGGAATCGGGTGGAAAATCGGACAAATGTACGGGTTGAACATTGTTCAACCTGTACATCCTGGCCTGAGGCTCCTGCATCTTGGCTGAATATTCTGTGATCTCCTCCATTCGTAAAAGTTGGATCTCCATCGTAAGGGTAGAAGATCGTTCAACCCTAAAAACTCGATCAAAAAAAGCCCCCATGATGGAAAGCACCCACCTCGTGCCTAAGGCTCCGTCCGCTCCCTGAGCCAGCCGGAAACAGCCTCCAGCGCCTTCGGGTCCATCGTGGTCTCGATCTTCGAGTATGCGTTCGGTGAA
Organism: uncultured Weeksellaceae bacterium; assembly: GCA_964453635.1. GTDB lineage: Bacteria > Bacteroidota > Bacteroidia > Flavobacteriales_D > CAYVSK01 > CAYVSK01. Next base: position 1,548 of record CAYVSK010000045.1, read on the forward strand.
CCCGTCTCGGCGGGTTGCATCAAGTGGTTCAAGCCCTCGAGGGTCTTCACCGTGAAGTCTTCCGAAGGACTTTTTCCCAGGGCGTTCTGCATGGGTTCAGCATTCTGTTGAGGGGGAACTTGGAGGTCCTTCGAACCGTATAGGGCAAGGGTGGGCACATCCACTTTTTCAAGTGAAGGCTTCGGGTCGTAGTTTACGAAGTAGCGGAACCAAGGGCTCGTGAGTTGGGCTAGTTGGGAATTCAAGCGATCTCCAGCGAGCCCTTGTTCTTTGAGGATCGGCTTCGCATGTTCTGCGACCGAGGCGGAATCCTCCCCCTTTTTGACGGCTGCCATAAGTTCCCTTTGCGCTTTCCGGATCGAGTCGGGATCGACACCAGGTGCACTCGCAGACACGATCCGGGCCTTTTGTTCCACCAGGATCTTGCTTCCCGGTACGGCTGGTCCACCCATCAGGACCATGAAGTCAAGCTGTTCCATTTTATCGTGGACCATGGGTGCGATCAAGCCCCCTTCGCTCATTCCCAGGATGCCGACTTGCTCTTGGTCGATAGAGGCATGTTCCCGGAGTTTTCGGACCACCGCTGCTGCATCACCGGCAAGGTCCTTCGTCGTGGCGCCTTCAAAGGAACCCCCGGATTCTCCAACGCCGCGTTCGTCGTATCGGAGCACTGCAAAGCCTTGCCGGGTAAGGTGATCGGCCAGCACGTGGAAAAGCTTGTGTCCGGCGACCTTGGAATCCCGGCTTTGTGGTCCGGAGCCGGAAACCAGGACCAGCCCCGGGAAAGGCCCGTCCCCTTCAGGGAGGGTCAAGGTTCCGGTCAGCTCGAAACCGGCATCGGGATGCTGAATCCTAAGTTTCTCTTCCTTGTAGGGATAGGGCGGTTCCGGATGTTGGGGACGAGCGGGGCGGCTCATATCCGCTTCGGAGGCGGGGGAAAGCGTTAAAGGAAAGGAGCGCCCTCTTTGTTCCCAATTGCCTTCGATGACCGTGTCCCCTTTCTTTATGAGGCCTTTGTAAGTTCCCCCGGCTACTTTGACCCGGAGGGTCAGACTGTCCCTTTTGGTATGGACCCGGGCTACCGGGATGCCTTTGGCCCCCTGATCCGGGCTGTCCATGGTGGCTGAAAGGCTATCCCCCTGCTTTTGGATGTGAAAGACCGTGCGCAATTCCTGACCCCCGGCGTTGAGGGTGCCGGCCCAGGAACCGGTAAAGCGGTCCTGGTTTTGGGATCGTGTGGGAATGGTCATCAGGATGATCAGCGTAATAGCGAGGAAATAGGCATTGTAGCGTTTCATAGGGTGAAGAATTCCGGGCATTAAAAATAACGACCTTGTCTTTCTTGGGTTATAAGGTCCCTTGTTTGTCAAAGGATTGGACGATTGGGACGTCGGTGTGGTTACAAGCTTTTTTTCCGGCCGGTCGAAAAGAAGGGGATGAGCATCGGGACCCGCTGCTGATAGCTCCGATAGGCTTTTCCGAAGGCTCGGACCAGTTTCTGTTCCTCCAGCTTTGCACCAACATACAAGTACACCGTTAATAGGAGGGCCGCGATAAGCATGGCCAGGGTGGCCCGTTCGATCAGCAGGCCCCAGATCAGAAGCAGGGAACCGAAGTAAAGGGGATGGCGGACGTAGCTGTTGAGCCCCCCGGTGTTCAACGCTTCGTGGTCGGTGGGAGATCGTTCCTCAACCTGGCGTATACCCATGAATTCGGAGGTGTCATAGCCCTTGAAGGACCAACCGATGATCGCGCAACCCAATAGGATC
>CAYVSK010000045.1:3326-19828 GCA_964453635.1 uncultured Weeksellaceae bacterium
TTCAGGCTCCATCCCAGCCCATTCATGATCATTGAAGCCTCAAAGAGTTCCTGTGGGGGGAGAGTGGCCTGATAAAGGATCGTACCCGATAGGGTGATCAGGGCGATCAGGTTGTATAGCAACCTATAGAAAGGGTAAAGCTGCGGGACCCGGTTCCATATCCATTCCTTAACGCCATTTGCAGCCAGAAGACTGTGAATGGTGCAGAAGAGGGTCCAAAAGAGGGCGAGTAGAAGGTAGTCCGTCATCTCAATGGCAAAGGTAAGGAGGAGCGTCCCTTGGGGTGAATGGGGTGATATCCCTTATAGCAGGTCCCTTTCCACTTTTTCGTCCCAGGTCTTGGAAAAGACCTCGGCATCCCCCTCGTAGGCTTTGAGCTCGGCCTCGATCCTGAAATGGTCCCGGTCGCTGGTTAGTTCTGTATAGGTCGTCGTGCGGATTCGAAAATTCCCACGGCTCAATCCGAGGGTCGTCAGGACCGCTCCTTTTACGGTATCCCATTGATCGTTCTCCAATTCGTAGGATTCTTCCACGCGGTGAGAAACGTTCCAATTCCAGTCGTCGAAGCGAAAGGTCCCACGGTCGTGGAGCACCTTCACCCTGGCCGTAGCGTTACCCAGGTCCCGCTCCACTTTCCATTGGGCATCCCCAGGCTCGAGCTGAGTGATCGGCGTGGGCTCGGCTCCCTCGGCCGGACCGAAAGTGATAGTATTATCGATCTCGTTCATCCGCACTGTCACCTCAAAAAAAACCCCACCCGGATGGGGTGGGGCTTCAGGTGGTCCCTTCAAGCACTTTTACCGATCCGGCTGCGGGGTGTAGCGCAAGTAAGGCTTCACCTTCTCGTGGCCCTTGGGGAATTTCTCGGGGATCTCCTCGTCGCTGATCGTAGGGGCGATGACCACATCCTCCCCGGCTTCCCAATCCGCTGGTGTAGCTACGCTGTAGCCGTCCGTCAGTTGAAGCGAGTCGATCACCCGGAGGATCTCGTCGAAATTCCGCCCTGTGGAGGCCGGATAAGTGATGCTCAAACGGATCTTTTTGTTCGGGTCGATCACGAACAAGGAGCGGACCGTCATCTTGCTGTCCTCATTGGGATGGATCATGTCGTAGAGTTCCGCCACCTTGCGATCCTCATCAGCAATGATCGGATAATCCACCTGGGTGTTCTGGGTGGTGTTGATGTCCTCCACCCATTCCTTGTGGGAATCCACCGGGTCCACACTGAGAGCGATACGTTTGACGTTCCGCTTCTCGAATTGGTCCTTCAGTTTGGCTGTCCTGCCCAGCTCCGTGGTGCAAACGGGGGTGAAGTCCGCCGGGTGGGAGAAGAGAATGCCCCAGCTGTTCCCGAGCCACTCGTGAAAGTCGATCTCTCCTTCTGTGGTCTTGGCTTTGAAATTTGGTGCTTCGTCTCCTAATCTGAGTCCCATGATATTTGGTTTTTGGGTTCGTATTTCCTGTAGTTCTGATCGAAAGGACCGGCCCAGTCTTGGGGCGGCGCTATTAAACGAATCCTTTACAACAGGAGCTCCCGAATGAAACGTTGTCGGGATTCCTTTTGGCAAAGGGCATCATGGATCCTTTGCTTAGGATCGGTTGCCGCTTTACGGTGGGAGGGGTCGTTGTCATGTTTATTCCGATCGGTTTCTCATTTCGACCTTTTGGAGGAAATGGTCATTAAAAAAGCCTTTCCAAACGGGATGGAAAGGCTTTTCGGAAAATTCCTCGCTTATTGTTTGCTCGGGACTTACCTTTCCATTCCTTCCCAACAAGGGCAACAACAATTTTGTTTGCACGGGGAATTTGGAAAATGGATATGCCCTGTATACCGGTTCATTGCACGATCCTGTATCTGTATCGAAAATAAAGGTTTTTGCCCGAATATGGTATGATGGCTTCCTCTTTCTTAGGCCCCTCTGATCGGAGGAGGTCGGGACCGGGTTCAGACCCGCTCTCCCTCAAAGACCGCCTGGATCTCCTCTCTGTACAAATGCCCGTACATCCGGAGGGACCATTGTTTAAGCTGCGTCCGTTCTTCCTTTTGGAGGTACTCACAACCCTTTTTCAATTCCTTTTGGAAAAGCTGACGATCGAAGCTCATCCGGGCGAGGATCCTTTTGGTGTATTCAAGCATCGTTGGTGTTTTTTCAGGGTTTTTTGCCCTTTTTTACGCTGAGCTCGCCCGATCATTATCCGATAGGTGTTTTTTTAAGAAAATTTAACGGTCCTCATACGTTTCTTTCACGGCCTCGATCACTGCATCTTCATCGATCTCCCACATACATTTAAAATGACCTTTCGGGCAGCGATTGAAACCGATCTTGGAACAAGGACGGCATTCCAGGCCATTGACCTCCACGATCCTGCTCTTGTCCTCTTCACCCGGCATATAGGGGGTCATGCCAAAGGCAGGGGTGGTGTTGCCCCAGATCGACACGATCGGTTTCCGGAAGGCTGCTGCAATGTGCATGATAGAAGTGTCGTGGCTGATCACGTGGGTGGCCATGCGGATCAGGGAGGCGGTACTGTTGATCCGCAGGTCCCCGCAGGTGTTCCAGATCCTTGCCTTTGAGCGCTCCCGGATCCGTTCCCCCTTTTCGCGGTCTTCTTCTCCACCCAGTAGAGCGATGGGTCTGGAAAGGCCATCGCAGACGCGGATGATCTTTTCCTCCGGCAGGCATTTGGTGAAGTGGGCACCCCCGATCCCGAAGGCGACGAAGCCTTCTCTGAGGGCCGCGGGGAGGGCCTCCTCCGAAAGGTCTTCGTCCGGTGGAATGTAGTAATCCAGTCCCTTCTTGTCGTTCACGACCCCAAGGTGTTTCACAGGCTTCAGGTAGCGGTCCACGATATGGGTTCGCGGGAGGCGATCCACTTTGAAGTTGACCATGAGCCACTTTTCCCGGTTCAGCTTGTTGAGGCGCTTGGTGGGGCGTCCCAGCTCACGGGTGACCCGGTACGAACGAAGGTTTCTGTGGAGGTCCACCACGAGGTCGAAGGAGTGGCCCTTGAGCTCCTGGATCGTACTGTGGATAGAGCGGCTTAGGAGGTGGAGCCGGTCGATGTTGGGGTCGCCCTTGAGCACATCCCCGAATTCCTTCTTGGTGAGGTAGTGGATGTCCACATCCTCCAATTGTTCTTTGAGGCACCGAATAACGGGAGTGGTGAGCACGATGTCCCCGATCGAGCTGAAGCGGATGATGAGGATGCGTTTCATGAAGCGCGAATTTAGAGAAGGCCCATTTCCTGAAAACGATCGGGGACAAGGGTGCAAGCTGAAATATTTGTTTTATGGAAGAAGGATGGAGATGATCGGAATTAAATTGATATTTGGACTTGTTTCATTACAATATAAAAAGGAGGCATTTTGATGGATCGCCTTTCGGAACAAAATGCCGTTGCTAAAAAGCCGAGGGCCTTATGGCCTTTTCCCACTTCACCCAGGAACAGCTTCTCCCGCTCCTGATCGGGGCGCCCCTGATCCTCCTTTCCATCGGGCTCTTTAAAGGAAAGCCGCGGCTTGCCCTGGGCCTCCTTTTTGGTGGTGTTCTCTGCTTTGGCTTTTTCATGGCCGGGTTGGACCCTTTTCTGAATCTCTGGGATGAACAGTTCCACGCTCTTGTGGCCAAAAATCTCTCAGCCGACCCCTTTTTCCCGAAGCTATATCCCGAACCCGTCCTCGAGCACGACCACAGGGACTGGACCAGTAGTCACGTCTGGCTGCACAAGGAACCGCTTTTTCTTTGGCAAATGGCCCTCAGTATCGGGTTCTTTGGCACCAACGAGCTGGCGGTTCGGCTCCCGAGTGTGCTCATGCACGCGATCACGGTCCTCTTTATATACCGGATCGGGCGCATAATGGTGAATCGAATGACTGGCTTCTATGGGGCTTTGCTCTATGGGGTCGCTTATTTTCCCCTGATCCTGATCGTGGGCCAGGTCCCGACGGACCACAACGACATCGCCTTTGTGTTCTACGTGACCTGTAGCTTTTGGGGCTGTTTTGAGTACCATCGTTCCAAAAAGAGAGGCTGGTTGCTCGTGATCGGGGTTGCTAGTGGAGGGGCTGTTCTGGTCAAATGGTTAATGGGCTTTCTCGTATTTTTTAACTGGGCCTTGTCCATTCTGATCGTGAAGGGAAGGGACCGTTTCCGGCCCCGGACCTATTATCCTCTTTTTGGGGCCGTACTGGTCGCCGTTATGGTCAGTCTTCCCTGGCAGCTTTACATTTATTCCGCTTTTCCGGAAGTGGCCTCTTATGAGATGACCCAAAAGGCCATGCACTTCTCAAAGGCCGTTGAGGATCATACGGGTGGGTTCGCTTTTCATTTCACCAAAGGGCTGAACAAGATCTACGGGCACGGAGTGCTGGTCCCTATTCTCCTTCTCTTGGGACTGGTGTTACTTATTCGCATGACCAAAGAGGCGTTCCTAAGGTGTATGGTCCTTGTAGCCGTGCTTTTCGTGTACCTGTTCTTTTCCCTGGCGGCTACCAAGATGGTCGCATTCACTCTGATCGTGGCCCCTTTCCTCTTCCTGGGATGGGGTTCGCTTATAGAGCGGGTCGTTACATGGGTGGATTGGAAGGTCCGCGCCCTCCCTGCCGCTATAGTACGTTTTCTTATTCCGCTTATGATGGCTTTTATGGTGCTTAAACTGAACAAGATCGAGCGTTATCACAGCATGAGGGTCCCCCACGACAACAACAACCGGATCGGGAACCTCGTGGAAATGGACCTGATCGATTCCCTTAGCGAAAAACTGAAAGGGGAGCACATCATCTTCAATACCCGGATCACGGCCGAAGGTCACATCCCCTTCATGTTCTACACGGAGCACCTGGCTTTCAACTTTATCCCGACCCGGGCGGAGCTTAAAAAAGCCCTCGGAACGGAAAAAGGGGTGGCAGTCCTCGATCTGGGAAAGCTTCCCGATCATATAAAAGAACATCCACAGGTCCGCATTCTGGAGGTTGAGGAAGCGGACCGCCTTATCAAGCGCTTTTATTAAGGTCTATCGGCCACTCTTCCCGGTAGTCTTATTTTTGCTCCCATGTACTTAACGGACACCCATACGCATCTCTACAAGGAGGAATTCGACGTGGACAGGAAGGAGGTCATGAAGCGGGCGATCCGCTACGGGGTCGAGCGCTTTTACCTATCGGCCATTGATAGCACCTATCACAAGGCCATGGAAGAGCTTTCTGCGGCATATCCGGATCGCTGCTTTTCCATGATGGGGCTTCACCCGCTCTCCGTGGATGGGGAATACGAAAAGGAGCTGGCTATTGTCGAGAAGGCCCTGGATCAAAAGACTTACGCGGCCGTTGGCGAGATCGGGATCGATCTCCATTGGGATGATACCTTCTTTGCGGAACAGCAGGATGCTTTCCGGCGGCAGATCCAATGGGCCAAGGACCTGGGGTATCCGATCGTGATCCATTGCCGAAAGGCTTTTGATGAGATCTTCGAGGTGCTGGACGAGATGAACGATGAACGCCTTTATGGGATCTTCCACTGCTTTACGGGCTCCCCGGAACAAGCCCAACGTGTGATCGACTACGGAGGTTTTAAGCTGGGGATCGGGGGCATCGTGACCTTCAAGAACGCAGGGCTCGACAAGACCGTGGAGGGAATCGAACTGGAACATATCGTGCTGGAGACGGACAGCCCCTACCTGGCACCAGTCCCGAATCGGGGCAAAAGGAATGAATCAGCTTGGGTCCTTCATGTAGCTGAAAAAGTGGCCGAGATCAAAGGGGTCCTCCTTGAGGAAGTTGCCGATCGTACCAACCGAAATGCTGAAGCGGTATTTTGTTTGCCGAAGGGGTGAGAAGGGAGGACGATGACGCGATCCCTTTTGGTCCTTCTGTAGATTTCAATTCCCAAATAACCTCCGATGACCGAAATTTCAATGACCAAAAGCTCCGCTTTCCAGAGGCCTGAGGACGTTTGGAATTTGAGGGGTCGAGTATTGGATATTATTTCATATTTGGTGCTTGGGATCTGAAATTTTTCATCTACCGGAGTTCCCTTAAATTCTCCACCCTTGAACGACTCCGTCCTCATCATCTACACCGGCGGCACCATTGGTTCCCTCAAGGATCCTTCAACGGGGGCTCTCCGACCCTTTGAGTTCGACCGCTTACGCGAGCACCTCCCCGAGCTCAACAAATTCTCCGTTGAGCTACCCGTTCATGCCTTCGATCCGCCTCTGGACTCTTCCAATATGGGGCCTGAAGCCTGGAGCCGGATCGCCCGGGTGATCGCAGAGCAGTATCACCAGCACGATGGCTTTGTGATCCTGCAGGGGACGGATACGATGGCTTATTCGGCCTCCGCTCTTAGCTTCATACTGGAGGGGCTCGACAAACCGGTGATCCTGACCGGCTCGCAGCTCCCGATGGGTGTTATTCGCACGGACGGGAAGGAGAATATCATTACGGCGATCGAGATCGCCTCGGGTCAGGGGGAAGGAAAAGTACGGGTGCCGGAGGTCGCCATTTATTTCGAATTCAAGCTCTATCGCGGGAACCGGACCCACAAGTTCAAAGCGGACCACTTCCAGGCCTTTGGGTCTCCGAATTATCCCTTGCTCGCCGAGGCCGGGGTGACCATCGAGTTCGACCACAATGCCATTGCCGATCCCGGAAGTGGTGAACTGGCCCTCCATACCGAATTCGATAACAACGTTCTAATATTGAGGCTTTTCCCGGGGATATCCACCGAAATGGTCGCTCACCTTCTTTCCATTCCCGGCCTGAAGGGGGTGGTACTGGAAAGTTTCGGGACCGGGAACGCCATGACCGAGCGAGATCTTCTGAATGAATTAAAGAAGGCCATAGACAGGGGCATCGTGATCCTGAACATTACGCAGTGTCAGTACGGTTTTGCGGATCAATCGGTCTATGAGACCGGGCAGGCCCTGCAGGATATCGGGGTGGTGGAAGGGCGTGATATGACCACGGAGGCAGGGGTCACCAAGCTTATGCACCTGCTTGGTACTAGTCAAGATGCGTCCTCCATTCGGGCCTCTTTACAGCGCTCCCTTCGGGGTGAAATGACCCCGAGAAAGCTTTGAGAGCACCTATGGTCAACACTTTTGAGTTGAAGGCCCCCGAAGCAGTGGATGATGTTGCGAAGAGGATCCTGCAAAGGACGGGCAAGAACCGTATCTTTGCAGTCGAAGGACCGATGGGTGCGGGGAAGACCACCCTGATCAAGGGGTTCTGCAGGGTGCTCGGCGTAAAGGACGAAATGGCCAGCCCGAGCTTTGCCCTGATCAATGAGTATCATTCGCCGGAACCGGGCTTGGTTTATCACATCGATCTTTATCGTATTGATGAACTGGAAGAAGTTTGGGATATTGGCTTACAGGAGATCCTCGAATCCCGGCATCCTTGTTTTATAGAATGGCCGGCCCTGATCCATAACTTTTTGCCCGCGGATCACGTAGAAGTGCAGATTAAAGTAGTCAAAGACCGACGAACCCGAACGATACAAATCACTGAATGATCCATGGATGATCCGAAGACCTCCAAGGCGCTGGCCCAGGAAGCGGTCATGACCCCCCAGGAAGAGATGGTGGAAGTAGGCCGGAAGGGCAAGCAGCTCTTTATCGGGATCCCAAAAGAGACTTCATTCGAAGAACACCGGGTGGCCCTCACGCCTTCATCGGTCGGTCTGCTCGTCAATAACGGCCATCAGGTGGTCGTCGAACACGATGCGGGCATCTGGATGAACTTCCAGGACAGGGATTACTCCGAAGCCGGTGCTCAGATCGTGTACGAGACCGAGGAAGTCTACAAAGCGGATATCCTCATGAAGGTCGCTCCTCCCTCCCCGAGCGAGATCGATATGATGCAGGACCGCCAGACGATCTTCTCGGCTCTTCAGCTCACGGTTCAACCCAAGGATTTCCTTCAGCGTTTGATGAAAAAACGGATCACGGCGATCGCTTGGGACTTTATCAAGGACGAAGAGGACATTTTCCCCATTGTTCGTGCGATGGGGGAGATCGCCGGGAACACTTCCGTTCTGATCGCCGGGGAATTGCTCAGCAACATCAATGAGGGGCAGGGCATGATGCTCGGGGGGATCTCCGGTGTCTCTCCCACCCAAGTCGTGGTCCTCGGGGCCGGTGCAGTCGGTGAATTCGCTACACGGGCGGCCCTGGGTTTGGGAGCATCGGTCAGGGTCTTCGACAATTCCACTTACAAGCTAAGGCGTTTGCAGAACGATCTTGGCCAGCGGCTCTTTACCTCGGTGATCCAGCCGGATATGCTGGCCGATGCCCTTCGGGATTGCGATATTCTGATCGGGGCGGTGCGGGCCAAGAACGGTCGGACCCCTTGTATTGTGACGGAGCAGATGGTCAGTGAGATGAAGTTTGGTTCGGTGATCGTGGACGTGAGCATCGATCTGGGGGGTTGTGTGGAGACCTCCGAAGTGACCGAACATTCTTCCCCCACTTTCCGCAAATACGGGGTGATCCACTATTGTGTGCCCAATATTGCCTCCCGCGTGGCGAGAACGGCTTCCCTGGCCCTGAGCAATATCTTTACCCCCATCCTTTTGGACATCGGCAAGGAAGGGGGCTGTGCCAGCCTGATCAAAAAGGATCCCGGTTTGCGCCAGGGGGTCTATCTCTACAACGGAAAACTGACCAGCAAGAACCTCGGCGAAGCTTTCGATCTCCCCTATAAGGACATTGACCTCTTGCTCGCCGCATTCTGATCGCCGAACATGAACTTCCAAAGGCGATTATGGCTCTACCTGATCGGGGTGATGCTGGGCATGGCCTTGGTCGCCCTCTTTTTCAGGGACCGGATGACGGAACAGAAGGCCGGCGATACCCTTAGAACACTTCGCCAAAAAGCGCTTATACGGGATTCCATCACCCATTGCTGGTTGGATTGCTTCGGTTACACGGAAGCCCGGGTGGACTCTTTTCTTCACAAGGGGCGGTTGGTCTTCGACGGGAGCAAGGCCCGGGGAAAAGACCGGGACAAATACCGGATCCGGACCCGACTCGAGGGAGATTCCATTCTCATGGCCGACCTTCAGATGGTCGATTCCCTGCACTTCCGGGTGACCTCCCTGCGCGTTCTGGGCCATTCTGAAAAGGGCGGTCCCTGTGACTGCCGGGGCGATCTTTCCTCCTGATCGTCACTGATGAGTGCTTTCAAAGGCCGCTGACCGAATCCCGATCTGTTAATTTCAACCCCCTTAACCTGTTTGCTATGTCCGTTTTTAAAAGGATCGAAAAAGGCCCGATCCTCCTCCTTTCTGTGGCGTTGCTCGTGCGTCTCTTCCTCCTTCCCTGGTCCCAAGTCGTTCATGCGGATGCGGTGTCGCGGGTCTTTATAGCGGTCGATTGGTTAAGGGACCCCCACTATATCGATCATGGTTATTGGGGTCCGCTTCATCATTACCTGAATGCCCTCGCGGTTTGGGCCTTTCAGGGCCGGGTCATCGGTCCCAAGCTCCTTCACATCCTGATGGCCACGGTTTCCGTCATTCCCTTGTATTATTTTACACGAAATGTCTTCAACAGAAAAGGTGCTTTTTACGCGGGCCTGATCTTTGCTCTCTGTCCCATTCTCATAAGGAACAGTTTTCAACCCCTGGCCGGAGTTCCTTATGCTTTTTTTGTATTGTGGGCCATGTATTTCATCTCCGAGGCCGGAAGGCGGGATTGGCCCTTCAGCTTTGCGGCCTTTGCAGGTCTGAGCATGACCCTGGCCGGAGCCTTACGCTACGAGGCATGGGTTCTTATTGCCTTGTTCACACTCCTCTTGCTCCTTTTTCGCGTTTGGAGGTTCACGGTCTTCTTCTGGGCCTTCTCGATGATATTCCCGGCCACCTGGATGATCGGGAACCAATTGGCCTATGGGGACTTCCTCTACAGCGTGAACATGAATGATGTCTGGAACCTCCATATGGAAGGGGTCAATGATGGGGTAGAACTCGAGGACCGGATCCAACGGGTGCTCTTCTTTCCGGTATCCTTTGTCTTGAATAGCTCCCCCATTGTTTCTGCAATGATCGGGATCGGGGTGATCCATGCGCTGATCCGCCGTGAAATGACCAGGGAGCAGATGGTTTGGGGTATCCCGTTCCTGGGGATCGCCGGGATCTTTTTATACAAAGCCTGGGAAGGTACGCTTATGCTTCAGCACCGTTTCATCATTAGTTGGGTCCTCCTTCTTCTCCCCTTTTTTGCCCTCTTGTTCCGGAAGCCCGTTCGATGGTATGTGAGCGGACTGACATGGATCGCTGTTCTGTCCCTGGTCCCCCTCTCTTTTGCCTGGAGCTTTATCAACTATAAAAGTATCCTGGGGGACAATCCCGTTGGAAATGCCGTGGATAGAATGGCCCTGAGGACCTTCGAACAGGTGGAGGCCATTCCCATGATCCGGGACCAGCGGACCATTGAGCTTTTGGAATGGTTGAAAGAACACGCGGGTCCAGCGGATGGCCTTATACTGGATCATATGGGATGGCATAACAGCACTTACCTCAGTTTTCACTATCGGAACCCTGCCCATCTCGTTCCCCGGGCCCAGCATCAAAATATCGACAAAAGTGAACTCACCGCGTATATTCAGCGTGACCCAAAGGGTTTTTTGGTGCTGAGCAGCACCGGGAAGCTGGGAAGGATCGCCAGAATGAAAGACCATAGCCTAACCTTTACGGACCTCGATCTTTTGTTAAAAGTTGAAAAAAAGGTTCAGTACAAAGGTTGGCGCGTCTTTCGTTACGAATGGAAAGGAAAGAGGAATGCGGGTGCCGTCCGGGAGGAGTCCGGCTGGTCCCCGGTGTTCGGTCAGGAGAAGGACCTGACCCGGATCGAATTAGAGATCAGGCAAAACCGCAAGTGGTACAACAAGATCCGTAGGTCGGCTTTTTGGAAGGGAAAGCCGGTTGATTCGCTTGTTCTGGAAAATGCACGCTATTTTATGAAGACCACCGATTGAGTGAGCCTTTTTGTAGAAAAGAAAAAGGGGGACGTCATTTGAAAAGATTGTATCGAAAGATGCAATAGATCGCCCTTAAGCCATCCTTCCAGTCGATCTTCTTGCCCTCGCTGTACGTGCGTCCGTAGTACGAGATCCCCACCTCGTAGATCCGGATGCCCGGTATCCTGGCCAGTTTGGCCGTGACCTCTGGTTCGAAACCGAAGCGTTCCTCTTTTAGCTCGAGGGATTTGGCAATGTCAGCCCGGATCAGTTTGTAGCCGGTCTCCATATCGGATATGTTGAGGTTGGAGAACATGTTTGAGCAGAAGGTCAGAATGGAATTCCCCAGGGAGTGCCAAAAGAAAAGCATGCGGTGGGGATATCCGCCAACAAAGCGCGAACCGTAGACCACATCCGCGTAACCTTCGACCATGGGTTTCAGCAAACGATCAAATTCCCGCGGGTCGTATTCCAGGTCCGCGTCCTGAACGATCAGGCAATCCCCCTTGGCCATTTCGATCCCTTTGTGAATGGCCGCTCCTTTACCGCGGTTCTTATCCTGCACGTGGTAATGGATCCTTGCATCGGGTTGGCTCTCCATGAACCTGCGGATCACTTGGTCCGTGCTGTCCGTTGAACAGTCATTCACCACGACCAGTTCCATCTCGATGCCTTCCATTAGCTGGATGCCGGTCAGTTTCCCGAGGATGAACTCGATCGTGTTTTCCTCGTTGTACACCGGGACGAGGACGGAAAGTTTATGGATCGTGGGGTTCAAGGCTTATAGGTGATCGGTGCGTCGAGAGAAAGAAGATGTGGTTTTGCCCATTGGAATGCGTATCTATCTGTAAATTTTTGATCTTTTACAGAATGCGCTCGAGATCTTTTTGGTAAAATTTTTCTTTCTTTTCCCGCATCGCCCCCCTTTAAAGACTACCCGTCCGGCCGCCGTCTACGGGCACGTTGATCCCGTTGATATAACTCGCCAACGGGGAGGCGATAAAGGTCGCTGTCCGGGCGAGCTCTTCTGGTTCACCCAGCCTTTTCAAGGGGACGGAAGCCGCGGTGTCCTTTGCCACTTCGTCCACGGAGCGCCCACTTTCCGCTGCTTTCCTTTGAAAGATGTTTTCCAGCCGCTCGGTATTGGTGAAACCCGGTAGGATGTTGTTGACCGTGATGCCATCCGGCCCGAGTTCGTTGGCCAGGGTCTTGCTCCAGTTCGCGACCGCCCCGCGGACCGTATTAGAGACCCCGAGCCCGGGGATGGGTTGTTTCACCGAAGTCGAGATGATGTTGATGATCCGGCCGTAACCTGCGGACCGCATACCCGGAACGAGGGTGGTCGTGATCACCTGGTTCGCGAGGAGGTGGCTGTTAAAGGCTTCTTGGTATTCGTCGATCCCTGCATCGATGGCCTTACCGCCAGGTGGTCCTCCGCTGTTGTTGACCAGGATATGGAAGGGACCCTGTTCCTCGGCATGCCTTTTCACCTCTCGTCCCAGTTCTTCGGTATGGGCCACATCAAGGGCCAGATAGTGATGAATTTGGCCGTGTTCCGTGCTGAGTTCTGTAAGAACGGCCTTGAGTTTATCCTCGGATCGGGATAAAAGGGTCACGGATGCACCGGCTTCCGCCATGCACAATGCCGTTGCGCGTCCGATCCCTTTGCTGCTTCCGCATATCAAGGCGCTTTTTCCGGTCAGGTCGATTTTCATAAAAAGTCGGGATATTCGATGGCAAGTTTCAAAGCAACAAAGTAAAAAGAAATATGGGCAACAAGGATGGGACCGGAAGCATTTCGACGATCCTCCCTTTTTTGCTGGGTTTACTTGCTGGAGGCTGGTTCTTTCTACTGAACACCACGGGGTCCGATCTTTCCCATTATCCCGGGGATCTGGGTGATGCCCGCCTGAACAATTATTTTCTCGAGAACGCCCATCAATTCCTGACGGGTGAATCACCCGATCTTTTCGATGCGCCTTTCATGGTCCCCTCCGATGCCCCCATTGCCCGGAGCGATAACCTGGTGGGAACGGCCCCCTTTTACTCCCTCTTCCGGGTGTCCGGTTTTGACCGGATGACGGCCTTCCAGCTTTGGTTTTTCCTTATGGGGGTCTTCAATTACGCAGCTGCCTTTCTCCTCTTGTATTACCTTTTCAGGAATCCTTATGCGGCTGCTCTGGGTGCGATAGTATTTGCTTTTTCCCTGGCTCTTCAGAATCAACTGCCCCATGCTCAGACCTTTCCCAGATTTCCCCTCCCGCTGGCTTTCTTGATGGCCCTGATCTTTTATGACCAGCGATGGCGACCGGTCCATTTTTTCCTGGCCCTGCTCTTTGTCGTTTATCAGTTCTACTGCGGCCTCTACCTGGGGTTTATGGCGGGCCTGTCCGTACTGATCCTTTTTGTGCTGCTTTTTGGTCAAAAATGGCGGGTTTTGAGGGAAAAAGTCCGGCAGGCCCGGTGGTCTCTCGCTATGGTGGGGGCCTTGCTCGTGAACCTCGGCTTGCTTCTGATCATCCTCTTGCCTTATACCCAGCACGGAGATTCTCCGGCGAAATACGGGGATGTGCTTCAAAAGCTCCCGACTTTCGCTTCTTATGGTTGTAGCAAAAGCGGAACGTTGCTCTGGGGTTTCCTTACGGATACTTGTGCCCATTTGGAGGGGGCATGGAAACAAAAGTTGTTCCCCGGTGGAATTGCATTCCTGAGCACCTTGCTCTTTTTGGTCGTGCTCTTTGCAGGGTGGTGGAAAAGAAGGTATTGGAAGAAGGGACGCGTGGACAGGAGGATCCTTTTAGTGGGACTCACGGTCTTGCTGACCGGGCTGATCTATTTCCGGATCGGTGATCTTTCCCTCTATTATTTCGTGCACCAATTGCCCGGGTTTAAGGAAATGCGGGCTTTATTCCGGATCATCAATGTGGAACTCCTCCTTTTTGCTTTGGGAACGGCTTTTGTGGTCGACCGTTCGATGCGGTCTCTCTCGCCGGTGGCCCGGTTTCCGGTCTTCGTCCTCTTGCTCCTCTTGCTCTCTTTTGATAATTATTGCAGGAGGGATGGGGTTTTCCGCAGTGAAAAAGAAGTGGCTCAAAGGCGTGTGGATCGTCTAAAGGAGAAAATGAAGGACATACCGAAGGGGTCTATCGTTTCCTACGAACCGGAAGATCCCTCCTCCGTTCCTGCTGCTCACCTCGATGCCATGATCGTGGCCCAGGACCTCGGTTTGAAGGCGTTGAACGGTTATTCAGGATCCTTTCCCTACAAATTCCATAGCTATTACGGTAAACTTCATGAAGCGGGCCGGAAGAAATGGTTGAAAAAGCATGGGCTGGATCCCGATTCGCTTTATGTGGTCGAATAAGAGGGGCGTGGGCCATAACCTTCTTATGTTCATGTCGAGCTATCCTGTTATGGTCTTACCTTTTAACCAGGAAGGCCCCCGATCGATCGCCGGGCTGAAAGCTTAGCCCCAGGAAGGGTCAGGGTGACCCTTTCTTTTTTCGTGTATAAAGGGTGCAGTGATCGTTGTTAAGCGTCTCCTTATATTCCTGGTCCAGGATGGAGCGGATCCTGTCGTGGCAGGTCCCCTCCTTTTTTTTGAGCTTCTTTCCGAAGACCAGCACATGACCGGCTTGCAGTTCAGCATTTTTTTCATTGGTCATCCAATGCTTGCAGGGCAAGTCACTCGAAGCGTACGTTCCTAAACGGATATCGGGGATTCCTTTTTTATTCCATTTCAACGGGAAATAGCCGGTGGCGGCCTCGTAGTTCTCGAGGATCACCATGGGTTTGTCCACCCCCACATAATTCGGGAAATGACCGGTAAGCCAATGACCGGAATAATGGAGCGGCAAGACGATGCTATCCGCTGGCAGTTGTTCAGCGACCGCTTGACAATCGAGGGCGACCTCATTGAGGTTCCCGGCCACCGTTCGGTAAAAAGAAAGCAAGTTAAAATGACAATATAAGAGCAGAGCGACCGATGCCACCTTCAACCACTTGGGAAAACCCTTTGAGGCAGCGAACCAAACGATCAACAGCAAAAAGAAGAAGAGGCGCACCCGTTGGACGATCGCACCTGCAGAGCCGGTACTTTCGGGCAGGATGAAATAGAACCCAAGGAACAAGAGAGCGGAGAAAAGCCAAAGGTCGGATGAACGGATATTGAGGTCCCGTTCGGTTATACCTTTCCCCTTTATCAATGAAGGAAAATCCATCATCCCGATCCTCTTGAATATTCCGAACAGGGTCAAGGCACAGAAAAGATAGAACAACGTCCTGGTATAGGGTTCCTCGATCCCTTCCTGATAGGATATGACCCCTTTCATACGGCTCAGGTCCTCGATCAAAGTCCGGGTATCCATGAACGAGGGGTCACCACCGGGCATATTGAGCGTATAAAAAAGGGATAGAACGATCAGGGGAAGGGAGGGCAGGAGGAAAAGTCTGGTCTTATCAAGGGTTTTCTCAAAAAGGGCTTTCGATCCTTCTTTTTTCCGGATCCACCGATGGGTCGCCGGAAGGATGATATCCAGGCCGATCAATATGAGCAGGGCTGCAAGGATGAAAATATGCGTGAAATAGGTCACGGTAAAGAAGAGAAAGAGGGTGAACATTCTTTGATATTCCGGTCTTCGATGCTTGACCTTGTTCCAATAGCTCAGGGTGGTGAAAAAGAGGATCAGACCGAGGGAAAAATTATAGAAACCAAGGGTGAAGAGAAAAGAGAACGTAAACGGAAAAATGAAATAACTGAAAGCAGGTCGGTCCGGGCTTACTGTTTGAATGAAAGTCCGAAAGGAAAGGGGTAAGCCGACAAGATAGATCAGGAGCAAGCCTTTTTCAGCAAGGTAGGCGGGGAGGAACAAAAGGAAAGCGGAGAGCAGGAAATGGCCTGTCCAATTGGGGACGGGGAAGCCATTCAGGCGATAGAAGCTGTCGAGCTTTTCGTGATCGGCCAGGAGCATTTCCTTGATGACCCTGGCATTGTATAAATGGGCAGGGCCGTCCATGCTCGGGAAAAATTGGTGCTCCAACACCGGAAGGAGGGTTATCGCGACCACCAGGATGAAAAGCGTCTTTTCCCAATATTTTGACACGATCTGCAAGCGGGTATTGGATCGTATAGAGGCTATGTTCAGCAATATATATTTTCTTTTTAAATTGGTAGGCGATTGAAAAAACTGGAACCATGGCCGTACAAAGACCTTTCAACCTACAAAAGTGGATCGAGGAGAACCGGGAACTGCTCAAACCGCCTGTTGGTAACAAGAACCTCTATCCCGAGGCCGGCGATCACATCGTGATGATCGTGGGCGGGCCCAATGCCCGGAAGGACTACCATTACAATGAAACGGAGGAGTTGTTCTACCAGGTGGAGGGAGAGATCACCGTTCGCATCCAAGAGGACGGGAAGCCGGTCGACCTCCCCATCAGAGAAGGGGAAATGTTCCTTTTGCCAGCCAAGGTTCCCCATAGTCCGATCCGGAAGGAGAACTCGATCGGTTTGGTCATCGAGCGTGTACGGGAACCTCATCAC
>CAYVSK010000046.1:0-6076 GCA_964453635.1 uncultured Weeksellaceae bacterium
CGCCGACCAGTTCGGCGGTCCGAAGGGCAAGAAGTTCCGCTACGGGCCCTTCAAGAAGCTACTGGCGGACCTCCACGGGCGACCCGTTGAGGAGCAGAAGCGGGAGCTCGACCGCACCTTCGAGGAATGGAAGGGCGAGAGCGACCAGGAGCAGATCGATGACGTGGTGGTGGTTGGGGTCCGGGTCTGAAGATGGCATCGGGGAACGCCTTGAAGCGGCCCCCATGAGGAATTCAGTTTCTTTTACGAGAAGCAAATTGTCAATAGAAATGGGCAGACAGAATCACCATCGCATTCCTTACGAAAAGGAAAATGGCCTGACCGTTCACGAGATCGCTGACAAATCCTGGTCCATCATGGTCCTGAACAAAGAGCTCGAGACCATCTATGAGGTAAAAATGGATCCCACCACCCATACGCCATATTATCTTTTCCCTTCGCCAAAAGGGCTATGGGTGTTAAAACGGAAAGAAGAGGATGGGCCCCCACTGTCCATGGAATTGGTCAAACCCGGGTTTTCCCTATGAACCGGAAGGTCCGTTTTTTCTGTCTCCCCTCCCACCAAGTCTTACAGAATATACTTTCCATTCGAATGGAAGAGGGTGTTCGTTCTCCTCGTGGAATTTGCCCATAGAATTTGCTTCGCAAAACCCCTTCCCCCTCGCATCCATCCTAAAGCACTGGAATAACGTGACGGGTAGGAAGCTCAGGACCTCCCTTCATACAGCTCCTTCCACTAAAAGCACTGTTATAAAAGCGAAGCTCAGACTAAGGGAGAGCACGGCATTCGTACGCATGGTGTGCCGGAAATCCGCCTGGGCTGGATCGCGGAACACCTGATAAAGCCAAAAGAGCAGCCATCCCCCGGCCAGGGTCGTAGCGCCCAAAAAGACCCAAAAAGCATCCCAGCGGCTCGCCTGTCCATAGAGGAACAAAAGCCCGGCAGAGGCACTCCCCAGCACCAAGAGGGAGAAGAACAGGGTGCCCCGTTTCCCGAGCAAGCGGCTCAGGGTCAGATCCCCGTTCCGGCGGTCCTCTTCGTGTTGATAGACCTGGGTGATGGGATAGATCCCGGTCAAAAAGAGGCAGGCCAATAAGGCCATGAGCATCTCCTCCCCTTCGTAAGCGAGCATGAGGCCCATATCACCACCCACCTGGGACCGCACCATCCAATAGGTGAAGCCACCCTGAAAAAGCGCGATCACGGCCGTGCTGATAAAAGGACCTTGTTTAAGGCGAATCCGGGGATGGCTGTAAGCCTTGGAAACGAGCAAGTACCCCGCGACCATGCCCGCAAAGGGAATGGAGACGAAAAGGGCGAAGACGACAGCCAAGAGATCGAAGAGAAGAACGAGGTAGTAAAGGGTACGGTCCACCGGGGGTGGGTGCTCGAGCCCACCGATGCTCCCCTCATCGCGGTCGTGAAAGCTGTTGTATCCATTGCTGGCCGGATAGACCAGGAGATGAAGAACGGCGAAAACAAGAAAGGCCCGGGCCGTGTTAACGTCTTCGACGTTGCTGAGCGCGAACCAATAAACGGGCATGAGGAAGACCGAAAAGGGGATCCTCAGGTGCAGGAAAGCTGCCCGCAAGCGTTCCATGGGAGCAATTTAAGAAAGATCGCGCAAGTTCTTCGATATTTGTGCTTTGAGCCTGATCACTGCCATAGAAAAGGCCGACCCCCCTTACCGCTACGAGCAGGACGAGATCATGGATTTCATGATCGAGCGGACCGAGTGGGAGGACGCATCGGATAAGAAGTGGCTCAAGGCCCTTTACCGCCACTCGGGGATCGGGGAGCGTTATTCGGTCTTGCCGGATTTCTCCGGGCGGTACGATGCGAACGCGCTGTTCGGTACCGCCAGCGATAGACCCTCCGTCCAGCGGCGAATGGAGCAGTTCCGGAAAGAGGCACCGGCCCTCGCGGAAAAGCTCCTCGAAAAGCTCAGCGACCCTTCCCCACAAGCCGAGCGTTTTCGCTCCGGTCCCCAGGTTCTCGAGGACTTCACCCACTTGATCACGGTCAGCTGCACCGGCCTTTCCGCGCCCGGACTGGACATCGAGCTGGTCCGAAGAACGGGCTTGTCGGAGCAGATAGAGCGGCACAGTGTCCAGTTCATGGGCTGCTTTGCCACCTTTCAGGCCCTTCGCCTCGCCGACCACATCTGTAGGGCCGATCCCGGGAGCAAAGTGCTAATCGTCTCCATCGAGCTCTGCACCCTGCATTTCGACCCCACCCCGGAAAGCGACCGGATGATGGCGAACGCCCTTTTCGGGGATGGAGCGGCTGCCTGCGTCGTAGAGGGGGATGGGAACGACAAAAAGGGGCTCGAATTGGAACATTTTGCTGCCGAGCTTTTGACGGAAGGGGGCGGGGACATGGGTTGGGAGCTTTCCGAAGAAGGCTTCCTGATGCGCCTGAGCAAGCGGATCCCCGAGCTCGTGGAAAGCGAGGCGAGCGGTCTTTTCAGCCGGGTCCTGGGGACCAACGGGGACCGCCCCGATATCGCTCACTGGTGCATTCACCCCGGAGGCCGCAAGGTCCTGGAAGGCGTGGCCCGGGCCGAGGGATTGAAGGAGGATGACCTGTCCAGCTCCTTCCACGTCCTAAAGGAAAGGGGGAACCTGTCCTCGACCACCATTCTCCACATCCTACAAAAGACCTGGCAAAAGGCCGAGTCCGGAGAAAAACTCCTGGCTTCCGGGTTCGGTCCCGGTCTGAGCCTGGAAGCGGCCCTTATGCAAACCCGATGCTGAAGCGATTCCGACAACGCTCCGAAGAAGAGGAGTGGCTAGACCGCCCCCCGATCCCCAAGAACGAGCTCGACAAGAACCTGCGCGAACTGGCTCGGATCAACCGCATCCTCGGTGGTCACCGAGCCACGATCCTCGGCATTAAGGAGCTCCTCCCAGCGGATCAAAAAGCTTTCTCCATCATCGACGTAGGCTGCGGAGGCGGGGACACCCTCCGGGCGATCGACCGCTTTGCGAGTCAAAAGGGGATCCGCGTGAAGGCGACCGGGGTGGACCCTTTACCGGGCGCTCTGGATTTCGCACGTGAGCACTGGAACGGGGATCATTCCCCGGAATGGCGGGAAGCGGCTTTCCAGGACCTTGATGCCAATGAAGGCTACGACATCTGCACGACATCCCTCTTTTGCCACCACCTCTACGGTTCGGAGCTTCAAGCTCTCCTGGAGAAACTTCACGACCTATCCCGCTACGGTGTCGTGATCAACGACCTCCACCGCCATCCCCTGGCATATTACGGTATCCTCGTCCTGTCCAGGCTGCTGTCCGATTCGGCGTATCTCAGAAACGATGCCCCCCTTTCCGTGCTCAAGGGATTTCGGCGGAAGGAATGGGAAAGGGTCCTGGCGTGGTCGGCCTTTACCGAACACAGGATCCAATGGGTATGGGGATTTCGGCATTGCATTGTTCTCCCCAAAAAGAAAGGGCATGGCTGAGGAGCACGACCTGATCGTCATCGGTGGTGGCCCGGCCGGGACCAGCCTCTCGATCCTGATGGCGGAGGCCGGTTTCAGCGTGCTGCTCCTGGAAAAAGGACGATATCCCCTGCAAAAGGTCTGCGGGGAATACCTTTCCCGGGAGGCCCTGCCCTACCTGGATCGCCTCAGCATTCCATATGCATCCCTGAATCCCCCCTCCATAGACCAACTTCGGGTAACCTGCGCCAAAGGTCCCACCTTGCAGTGCGCGCTACCCCTTGGTGGGGTCGGGCTCAGCCGTAACGAATTGGACCGGATGATGGCCGAACGGGTCCGGGAGAAAGGGGGCACGGTCAAGGAGGGCAGCAAGGTCCGCTCCATATCCCCAACAGAACGGGGTTTCTCCGTTCAGACCCGCGACAGCGAATACAAAGCGCACACGGTGGTGGAAGCCCATGGCAAGGACAAAGGCCCCGCGATCCACGGACCCGAACGGCCGAGGAAGAAAAAAGGGACAAAGGGGCTGCGGAAATGGGTCGGCATCAAGCACCGGGTCGAAGGACCTCTACCAAGGGGCCGCATCGAACTGCATACATTCCCGGGCGGATACGCAGGCCTTTCCAGGATCGAAGGCGAGAATAAGGGCTGCCTGAGCTACCTGATCGATGCCTCCATTCTCCAGGAAAGGGGGCGCGGGGCTGTGGAAAGGCAGCGCATGGAAGAGAATCCCCATTTGGCCGGGTGGCTTCGAACGCTCCATTTTCCAGAGCATCCCGTTGGGATATCGGAGCTCGCCTTTGGCCGGGGTAGCTCCCATGAAGAAGGGATATGGTCCACCGGAGATGCAGCCGTATCCATTCCCCCTCTGGCAGGGAATGGCATGAGCATGGCGATCGAGGGCAGCTTCTTTTTGGCCCCGGAACTCATAGGCCTCTTACAGGGGAAGCTCGACAAGGAGGAAGCTGTCCGCCGCTACCACAAAGCGAGCCAGCGCCATTTCGGGACGCGGATGCGGATCGGAAAAGCGCTGCAAGGATTCTTTTCAAAGGAGGCAAGGATGGCTCTTCTCATCAAGGGTTTCAAACCCTTTCCCGGCCTAACGAAAAGCCTGATCGCCAAGACCCACGGTCCTCACCCCTGAACCCTTTATCTCGTGAGCTCGGCCGCGATCTCGATCCGATGCTCATCCCGGACGGAAACAAAGGAAAAGCCCGGCCGTTCCATGCCGTATTCCGTGATCAGGATCGGGAAAGCGGCCACCACCTTCATCTTGTCTCCCCATCGATCCATCGTACCGCTCACTTCGATCCACTTGCTCACCCCGTGGATCGTGAAGCGCCCCTTGACGGTCACACTATCCTTTTTCCCGGGAACCGGAGGGTCACCGAGGATGCGCCCCTCGAATCGGGCCTCGGGGTATTTCTCCGTCTCAAGGGTTTCGTACATGTGCTCGTCACGAAGATCGATCCCGGTCTCCAGGGTCTCCAGCTGGAGCTCGAAAACCAATTCATTGTCCTTAAGATCGACCTTTCCCTTGAGTTGAGATGAAGAAGCAACATAGGAACTCATGGCGTTGCCTCCTTTCACCCTGGCCTGCCCTTTTTCCGTATGGTAGGTCTGGGAAACTCCCTGGTTCGGACCATAAAAGAGTGGGAAGAAAACGGTGCCGAAAAATATAAGAAGACGGCTCACGCGCATCAGGACGACTCCACGTTCCAGACCATCAATTTCCCGTCATCCCCCGTGGTCATCAATTTATCCTCCGTGGCGTGCCACATGACCTTGTTGACGGAGCGACTGTGGCCCATAAAACGCACCCGGTCGATCCGCAGGAGGATCTCGCCGGTGCCCAGGTCCCACAGCTTGGCCGTCTTGTCGCGGCTCGCGGATGCGAAATAGCGGCCGGAAGGGGCCAGTGACAGCTTGTAGATGGGAAAATTGTGGGCCGGGATGGTTTTGACTTCCCGCCCCTCATCCGCAAGGTCCCAGAACCGGATATGAGCATCCCGGCCGGCGGATATCAAATGCCGCCCGTCCGGGTGAAAGCAGACGCTATTCACACCAGGATCGTGACCGCTCAGTGTAAAAAGCTCGTTGAACATCCCGGTGTCCATCACGTGAATCCGCGCCTCACCGGAAGCGACCGCTACCCGGCTCTGATCCGGGTTCAGGGCCACATCGCGGAGCTTTTTACGACCCAGGGGAATGGAACGAAGATGTTCGGGGCCGTTGGCATCCCAAATGGCAAAAGTCCCGCTTCCTCCGAGGGTGAAGAAAAGACCCGTGGCTGGGGAATACTCGATCGCAAAAACACCGTGCTGATGCACCTTGAAATGGCGGAGTTCCTGTTTTTGTTGGATATCGACCACGTGGAAGCCTCCGTCGGAGCGGCCGATCAGCAACCAACCAACCGCCCGCATATGACAAAGGGAAAAGATGGTCTCCCCCACGTTCACCTGGAATTCTTCCGGCTGACCGCTTTTCAGGCTCCACTCTCCCACCTTGCCGCTGCCCCCGGCTGTAAAGACACTATTCTTGCTGCGCCCCATTTCCAAGGCGTAGATCGGATGCCCCTGGGTCGGGGTCTCGATGATCTTTTCTACCGTCGGCATTTCCATGCGCAAAGG
>CAYVSK010000046.1:6086-19620 GCA_964453635.1 uncultured Weeksellaceae bacterium
ACGATATTTCCATCCTGTTACAATGGGGTTATCTCGCGACTGGCTTTTTGGGTGGCCGTTGGAGATTCACCCAAAGGGAGACGAGGAGAGCCTGCAGATAAAAACCCAAGACCGCGCCGTCCACGAAAAGGGGGTTCAGGTCCACCGAAAAGAGCCGGGCCAAGAGGTACTTCACGTAAGAGTACGGGAGGTCCTGTTCTCCCATTTTCCTCAACACATCCCAGTGCCAATCCGTACAAAAACAATAGCCCCAACCGTACCAAATGCCGAGCAGGAACCAGGAAAGCCCCGTCAAAACGAGGGTAAGAAGGTTCCAGGGCGCGGTTCCACGCCAAATCCACCCGAAGAGGTTAAAAAGGATAAGGGCGGAGTGGAAGAGCAGGAAAAAGATATCCAGGAGAGGAAGGAGCATTTTTTGATCGAATTCCATCACAAAAGTAGAGGGGAAAGGAGCAGATCGAACAGACGATCACGGCCCCCTTCCTATCGATAAAAAGAAATGGATGCATTATAGCAAAAAGATCCTTTTTTTTGTTGCGAAAGGTTAAGGAGATCTTTATCCATGATCGAAGTAAGCGAGTTAAGGAAGCGCTTTTCAGGATCGGCCGATACGGAGAAGAAGGACCAGAGTGAAGCGCCCAGAAAAGAGGCGGTCGGAGGCATCAGCCTGAATTGCACACCCGGGCGCATTTTTTCTCTGCTCGGTCCGAATGGAGCCGGAAAGACCACAGCCCTGAGGATCATCGCTTCGATCCTTTACCCCACATCCGGAAAGGTCAGCGTGGCGGGCTACGATGTAAAGGAAGAGCCCCTTGCGGTCAAACAACGGATCGGATTTTTGACCGGTACGACCGGGATCTATGAACGGATCACCCCGGATGAGTTCCTTCGCTACCTGGGGAAATTATACGACCTGGACAGGCAGACCTTCGAACAGCGACGGGATCATCTTTATGAAACCCTGGGGATGGGGGATTTTGCGTCCAAACAGATCGGAAAGCTCTCTTCCGGTATGCGACAAAAGGTTTCCATTGCCCGAACCTTTATTCATCACCCCGAGGTCCTGATCTTTGATGAACCAACGACCGGGATCGATGTGATCACGGCCGAGAATATCATCCGCCTGGTCCAGGAAAGCAAAAAGGACGGTAAGACGGTGCTATTTTCAACCCACAACATGAGCGAGGTGGACCTTCTCTGCGATGACCTTGGGATCATTCACCAGGGGAAACTGCTCTATAACGGGACGATGGACCAATTTCGGGAACAGATGAAAACCCGATCCATTACCCAGGAATTCATCGATGTGATCCACCAGGCAGAGGCTTGATATGAAGCAGATCCGTCACATCGTCGGAAAGGAGCTTCTCGATACGCTAAGGGACCGAAGAAGCCTTTTGACCATGATCGTGGTGCCGCTCCTCTTGTTTCCGGTTCTTTTGGGCATTACTGATAAAGTGATCGAGGAAACCGGAGATGAAGCGATCAACGTTGGCGTCTGTGGGTTCTCTTCTTCCAACGAACTCATAAAGAGCCTGAAGAGCGATCCAAAGATCGACGTGGCTCCTTGCCGGGCAGGTTCCGATCTCGGGGAGTTGGTGGAAAAGGACAGCCTAAAAGCCGGGTTGCAAGCTTCCGAAAGCTTTAAAGCGGACATGGAGAAGCTCCGGACCGGGACCATCCACTTTTACTACAAAAAAGCTTCCCTTGAAAAGGAAGAACGGATCATGGGCCACATCGAAAAATACAAGAAAGGCCTGCTCAAAGAAAGGATCACCCAACTCAACATCACCCGGAAGCAGATCGAGCCGATCCGTGTGGAAAAGGTGGACCGCTCTACAAAAAAGGAATTCCTTGGAAAGACGGTTGGGGGCTTCCTGCCCTATGTCTTTGTGATCTTCTGTTTCATGGGGTGCATGTACCCTGCTATCGACCTTTTTTCAGGGGAAAAAGAAAGGGGCACGATCGAAACCCTGCTAACACTTCCTGTAAAAAGGATCCATCTTTTGATCGGAAAAATGGTGGTCATCGTGATCACCGGCCTAACTTCCGCCCTGATCTCCCTGGCGGGCCTCCTTCTGGGCCTGCAGTTCATCGATATTCTACCTGATGAGCTCATGGGACCGGTGAACAACATCATGACCCCGACCTTTATCGTTCAGTTGCTCCTCATGCTGATCCCCCTGACCATATTTTTCGCGGGTCTGCTTATCCCCCTTTCGATCCGGGCACGAAGCTTTAAGGAAGCCCAAAGCAGCATTTCACCCCTGAACATCCTTGTCATTATTCCCGTGTTCTTCGGTTTATTACCCGGTATTGAGCTCTCCTTTGCTACAGCCCTCATCCCTGTCGTGAATGTTGCGCTTACCACGAAAGAAATGATCGCAGGCACCCTTTCTGGCTTCTATTTCTTCATGACCATTCTTTCCTTGCTGGTATTCGCTGCGATCAGCGTGTTCATCAGTGTCAGATTGTTCGGCAATGAGGAGCAGGTCCTTCGGTAGCACCCGGATCCCCAGGCCCATTCCCGGATCACTTGTATCTCCTCACCCGTCAATGGAACAAGCGGGGCGCTTTGGGTCATTTAAATTTCGGGCATTGAGGATTATTTGTGATCTGAACGATTGGAATTCCTCCACCCATGCCTCGTTATTCCATAATACGCTCCATTGACCGGGTCTTCCTAAAGAACCGGACATTCAACAGGATGGCGGCCACCGACAAGCCGACGAGCAGCCCCATCCAGACCCCGATCGCACCCCAACCCGCTTTAAAGGCCAGTAGATAACCCGCCGGGATCCCACACACCCAATAGGCTGTGAACGCAATGAGTGTGGGGCCCCAAACATCGCCCAGCCCCCGAAGATTGCTGATCCCCACGACCTGTAAACCGTCCGGGAGCTGAAAGATCCCCACAACGACCAGCAGTCCGGTCGCTATCGCCGCTACTTCCGGGTCCTGAATAAAGATCCGCGGCAATCCTTCCCTGAAAAGGAGAAAGGCCAGACTGGTGAGAAGCATGAAGCCACCGACCAAAAGGAAGATGCTCCAGCCAGCCCGCCTTAATTCCGGCAGGTTCCGGGCCCCGCGTTGGTGGCCGACCCTTACGGTGCCGGAGGCAGCAAAACCACTGGCTGCCATAAAGGAAGTGGCGGTCAGGATCAGTGCGATCTGATGGGCAGCCAGGGGCTTGGTGCCGATCCAACCCACGAGAATAGCAGCCCCGGAGAAAGCACTGAGCTCGAAGGTGAGCTGCAGACCGATCGGCCCACCCAACCGAAGGATCCGTTTCATGACATCGAGGGATAGTGATACCTGCTCCCATACCACATTGAAGCGCTTGGCCACGGAGGGGATAAAGAGGTAACCCAACATCGCACCCCCCATGGCGGTTCGGGCACTCAGGGTGGCCCATCCGGCCCCATTGAGCCCAAGCTCGGGAAAGCCCCAATTCCCAAATATGAGAAACCAATTGAGGAGAATGTTCAGGGCATTTCCGGCCAGGGTGATGAACATGGCATACTTGGTGAGCGACAAACCCTCGGCGTACTGCCGGGCGAGAAGAAAGACCATAAAGGGGACCATGCTCGCACCGAGGATCCGGAAATAGGGGATCGCCAGTTCGGCCACTTCCGGAGGCTGTCCCATGGAGCGCATAAAGGGTGAAAGACCGAACGCCAAGCCACAGAGCAGGATACCGATCAACACGTTCAGAGAAAGCCCGTTGGTGATATAAGAAGGCATGCGCTCAAAACGACCCTCCCCGTGAGAAGAGGCTACCAAGGGAGTGACTCCCAGCGACATCCCCACCCCGAAGACCACGATGATCATGAAGATCCCGATCGAGAACGAAGCCCCGGCGAGGGGGGCCGCCCCCAAGCGGCCGACCATAATGTTGTCGGCCAGGCCAGTGGTCATCTGGCCCAGCCTGCCCACGACGATGGGCAGGGCCAGAGTGAGGGTCTCCCGGAAATGGGACCGGTAAGAAGAAACGCCCGGAGCAGTGGCCTCAACGCTTTCGGCCATCAGGTACCACACTCTATGTTATTCGCTTGCATCCCGGTCCCGTTATTGGCGATCCTGTCACTATTCATCCGATCGGTCTTGAGGCTCACAAAATAAGGCTTTACCGGCACGTCTACAAGGAAAGGACCGACACGAGCACCAGGAGCTCTTCAGGAGAACAACCCCTTCAAAAGCTCATCATCCACCAACTCGGGCGTGATAACCTGCAACCGGGGTTCCTGCTCCATCGCCCGTTCGATCGTGTGCATGGCCCCTTCGTTCCGGGCCCAACCTCGCCTTGCGATCCCATTGTTGACATCCCAGTGGATCATTCTTCGGATGCGCTGATCAGCAGCCTCCGTACCATCCAACACCATGCCGAAACCGCCGTTGATCACTTCACCCCAACCGACACCGCCACCATTGTGGATAGAGACCCAGGTGGCACCCCGGAACGCATCGCCGATCACGTTCTGAACGGCCATATCAGCCGTATAACGGGATCCATCGTAGATGTTGGAGGTTTCCCGAAAGGGGGAATCCGTCCCCGATACATCGTGGTGGTCACGGCCGAGCACGATCGGTCCTCCTACCTTGCCTTCCCGGATGGCTTTGTTGAAGGCAAGGGCGATCCGGATCCGCCCTTCGCAGTCGGCATAAAGGATCCTTGCCCGGGAACCGACCACCAACTGGTTCTCGGCAGCGGAGCGGATCCAGCGGATGTTGTCCTGCAACTGGGTCTGGATCTCATCGGGCGCTTCCCGGGCCATATCCTCGAGAACCTCTGCCGCGATCCGGTCCGTTAGGGCCAGGTCTTCATCCTTGCCTGAGCTACAGATCCAGCGGAAGGGACCGAAACCGTAGTCGAAACACATGGGCCCCATGATGTCCTGCACATAAGAAGGATACAGAAAATCCCCGGAATCATCGAGAATATCCGCACCCGCGCGACCGGCCTGGAGCAGGAAAGCATTCCCGTAATCGAAGAAGTACATCCCTTTGGCTGTTAGGGCATTGATGGCAGCGACGTGGCGACGCAGGCTTTCATGCACCTTCTCCCGGAATTTTTCGGGTTCTTTGGCCATCATCTCATTGGCCTCGTCGAAACTCAAGCCGGCCGGATAGTAACCGCCGGCATATGGATTGTGCAGGGAGGTCTGATCGGAGCCGAGGGTCACGGGCAGGCCCGCTTCGTACAAACGTTCCCAGAGATCCACCACATTGCCCAGATAAGCCAGGGCCACCGCCTCCTTTTTTTTACGTGCATTCCCAATGCGTTCGATCAGCTCGTCGAGGTCCTCGTGAAGTTCGCTCACCCAACCCTGCTCGTATCGTTTTTGGGCAGCCTTGGGATTCACCTCGGCGATCACCCCGATCGCTCCCGCGATCACGGAGGCCTTTCCCTGCGCACCGGACATACCCCCGAGCCCCGAGCTTACGAATATTTGCCCCGCCAGGCCGTCCCCTTTTCTTTCCGTTTTCTTTCGTCCGGCGTTCAGGACGGTGATGGTGGTCCCGTGGACAATTCCCTGGGGCCCGATGTACATGAAGGACCCGGCCGTCATCTGCCCGTATTGGGTTACCCCGAGCGCATTGTAGCGCTCCCAGTCATCGGGTTTCGAGTAATTGGGGACCATCATGCCGTTGGTGACCACCACCCGGGGTGCCTCTTTGTGCGAGGGGAAAAGACCCTGCGGATGCCCGGAATTGAGCACGAGGGTCTGCTCATGGTAAGGCGGTACTGCGCCCAATTCTGGAAAACGGCGCCGTTCCCCCCGTAGGTGATCAGCTCGTGGGGATGCTGAGCCACGGCCCGGTCGAGGTTGTTGTTGATCATGAGCATGATCGCCGCGGCCTGCTGGGAGCGGTGGGGATAATCCCAAATGGAACCCGCCTTGAGCTCAATGGGCGGGCGGAACCGATGCATGTAGATCCGCCCATAGGTCTCGAGTTCCCGGGCGAACTCCTCCGCCAACACCGGATGATGCTTTTTGGGGAAATAGCGCAGGGCGTTGCGAACGGCCAGGCGCTTTTCTTCGGGGTCCAGGATCTCCTTGCGCTTGGGAGCGTGGTTCACATCGGGATCGTAGGGCGGGGCTTCAGGCAATTCATCGGGGATCCCCTCCCGGGCAATATCTGCCAGGCTCTTGGTTTCGGTCTTCATGATAAGGGGCGTGGTTGTTCCTCCTTCCTTAATAAGGAAGGGGTCAAAGATAAGAGCGAACAAAAAAGGACATTAAGACCATGGCCCTTTCAATACCCGAATGAGCGCTTCCTTGCCCGATCCGGAGCGGGCCCGGACCTGGTATACGCCCCCGGGGCCGGGAAGCTCGAGCTCGATCCCGTTCACAATGAACTTCCCGTTGGTCCTGATATTACCGTCTCCGTGGAATTGCTCGGCAGGTTGTTGGAGACCGATCACCGCCCTTCCATATCCCTCCTCAACCCTTCGGGCCCATACCCGTAGGGGCAGTGCTTACAACCGCTCTTGCAGCAGTAACCGCGCTTGAGGTGGTACTTTTCGGTCATAACGAAATAACCGTCCTCGTTGATGTAGTAGTCCTCGGGATCGAAGCGGTCCTTGTGGCTAAACCCTTCCATGACCCGCTCCTTTAGTGTTCACCGAAATGCTTACTTCGCCGGCCGAGGAACTTGTCGAGAACGAGCAGGAGCCCGAGGGAAAGGAACACGGAGAGGAGAATACCCCCGGTCCCACCGGAAACAGTGCCCGGAATGATGGAATTCAGGGTCCACACGAAGATATCCGAGTAGCGTTCGATCCACGGATAGGAGCTCCCACCGAACCCATTTGACAACGTGAGGAGGGCAGCGAGCAGGACCAGGAATGCCAGGCCGAAACGGACCCATGTTCTCGAAGGAATAAGGGGTTGCCGGGCAAAGCGCTCGAGCATGGATTCTTGCTGAACCTGGCGCATGATCCGCTGGGTCAGCCCTTCAGGGGCATCTTTCTTGCCGCTTTCCTGCATCCATGACCGAAGGAAAGGGTCGCGTTCTTCGCTGCGTGTTCTCATGGGATCAGGTTTTTCATTTCTTCCTTCAGGTTCCGGTCCAATCCAGCGTACAACCGCTTCCGGGCCCTGTGCAATTTAACTTTTATCTTCGACTTTGTCGACCCCGTCACTTTGGCAATATCCCCGACCTTCTTCTCTTCGATGTAATACAGGGTCACGATCGTGGCTTCCTCCTCGTCGAGCTTTTCCATAGCCTTTTCAAGGCAGGCTCGCCGGTCGCTGACGTTGAGCTTGTCCATGGCCGTACGGGTCTCCTCTATTTCCGGCACTTGGGCTTCCTCGTCATCCACCGAAACGTCGTTCCCCTTGTTCCGTCGAGTTCTGGAGACCGCCTCGTTGTAGGCGATCCGGTAGAGCCAGGTCGAGAATTTCGAGCGTCCACCGAATTTTTCGAGCGACCGAAAAGCTTTCATAAAAGCATCCTGGGTGACCTCCTCGGCATCCTCCTCACTTTTGGTGATGCGCACAGCGATCGTGTAGACCATGGACCGGTACCGTTCCACGAGTTCCTCAAAAGCGCTGCTCCGGCCGTCAAGGATATCCCGGATGATCGACTTGTCCTTTCGGGCACCCATTTGTTCGATCGGACGCCAAAATTAGGCCGCTGGCTACACTTCCTGTCGAAAAAAGCACTTTGCGACCACTGCATTCCCTCTTCGGCCGCTGCATGAACCATATACGAACGATCCCGCTTGAAATTTCCTGGCTCAGGATATCCGACTCCAATCCGGACGCTCCTGCATGAGTTTGGCCAGATAAGCAGCTGTCTCCTCGTGCTCCCCTTTTTCAAGGCCGGGGTCAGCCTCGACCGTTCGCTTCGCATATTCCCGGGCCTTGTGAAGGATCGCCTGATCGGTCGTTATATCTGCGATCTTGAACTCCACCATTCCGCTTTGCTGCGTTCCACCGATATCCCCCGGTCCCCGCAGGGACATGTCCACATCAGCGATCTCAAAGCCGTCGTTGGTCCGCACCATGGTATTCATCCGCTCCCATCCCTCTGAACTGAGCTCCTCCCCGGTCATCAGGATGCAATAAGCCTGGTCCCTTCCCCTACCAACACGGCCACGCAATTGGTGCAGCTGCGAAAGCCCGAAACGCTCAGCGCTCTCGAGCACCATGACCGAAGCGTTCGGTACATCGACCCCGACCTCGATCACGGTCGTGGAGACGAGGATGTGGGTCTCCCCGCGGGCAAATCGGCCCATTTCTTCCTCCTTAGCCGCCGGGTCCATACGCCCGTGAACGACCCCGACCTGGTAATCGGGCCTGGGGAATCGTCGTGTAATGGCTTCATAGCCCTCCATGAGGTTCTTGTAATCCATCTTTTCGGACTCCTCGATCAACGGATAGACCACATAGATCTGCTTTCCTTGCCGAATCTGCTCCTCGAGGAACCCAAAGACCTTGAGCCGGGCGCTTTCGAAGCGGTGCACGGTCCGCACGGGCTTCCGACCGGGCGGCAATTCGTCGATCACCGAGACGTCGAGGTCGCCGTAGAGGGTCATGGCCAGGGTCCGGGGAATGGGGGTCGCCGTCATGACCAGTACGTGCGGAGGGTTGACGGGATTCTTTTGCCAAAGCTTGGCCCGCTGGGCCACGCCGAAGCGATGTTGCTCATCGATCACCGCGATCCCAAGGTTGTGGAATTGGACCGTTTCTTCGATCAGGGCATGCGTGCCTACGAGAATATCGATATCCCCGCTTTGGAGTCCTTGGTGGATGGGTTTGCGGTCCTTTTGCTTGGTGGAGCCGGTCAACAGGGCCGTCCGAAGCTCCATACCGGCCAGCATTTCATCAAGGGTTCGGGCATGCTGTTGGGCCAGGGTCTCGGTAGGGGCCATAAGAGCGGCCTGGTAGCCGTTGTCGATCGCCAGGAGCATGGCAAGCAAGGCGACCAGGGTCTTTCCACTTCCTACATCCCCTTGGAGCAAGCGGTTCATGTGAGCACCCTTTCCAGTATCCTGCCGGATCTCCCGCAAAACCCGTTTTTGAGCACCGGTCAGATCAAAAGGTAGTTGCTCGTGATAAAAGCGGTTGAAATGGCCCCCGACCTCCAGAAAGGGAAAGCCGGGCGTATCATCCCGATGTTTCCTCCTTTGCTGAGCCATCAGGAGCTGGAGAAAGAACAGTTCCTCGAATTTCAACCGAAAGCGGCTGTTTTTGGCCTGCTCCGCATTCTCGGGACGATGGACCCCCATATAAGCAGCTTCTCTGGACATAAGACCCATTTCCTCAAGGATCCAGGAAGGCAGGACTTCCGGAATGCTTCCTTCCAACTGTTCAAGGAGCGTGCGTTGAAGTTTGGCGATCCCTTTGCTATTGAGTCCCTTGGCCGTGAGTTTTTCACTGGAGGGATAGACCGGTTCCTGGGTCGCCTGCCCGTGCTTTTGAAATTCCGACCAACGGGTCAACTCGGGATGAGGCATGGACCAGCGGGATTTGAACAGGTTGGGCCGCCCAAAGGCCACGTACTCCGTCCCTGGTTCCAGATTCGGCTTGATGTACTTCAACCCCTTGAACCAGACCAATTCCATGACCCCACTCTCATCCTGGATGGTGGCGACCAGCCGTTTCTTGTTCGGCGATCCCATTTCCTCTACCGGACCGAGCGTGCCCTTGATCTGTGCGAACGTGAGGTCCTCGTGCAGATCCCGGGTCCGGTGGAAAACGGAACGGTCCACATAACGAAAGGGAAAATGGTCCAACAGATCACTGAAGGTGTGGATCCCCGCCTCCTCCTTCAAAAGTTTCCCCCTTTGAGGGCCCACTCCCTTCAAATACTCGATCGGCGTGAGCAGGATATCCCGGGCCATGGAGCGGGGTTTGGCAACGAAGTTAGTGATCCTTCACGCAGGATGGAAAGCGAATAAGGAACAGGCCGAAGTCATGAATTACCCTTAGTTTTGTAACCTTATGAGGAAAAACCAAGCGATCCTTCCCTTTATCATGATCCTTATCTGGGCCTTGTCAATGCTCACCAACGGGTGCCGCCTGAAGGATCAGGGGGACAAAGAGGGAATATCGAGCGATGTGATCACGAATCCCCAGAGCGCCTCGGGTGAGGTTGACACAAGTAAGCTACCCCGGATCGCCTTCGAAAAGGAAGTATTCGAACTGGGACGTATACCAGAAGGGGAACGAAAGGACCTTACCATTCGATTTACCAACAAGGGGGAAAGTGCCCTCGTGATCAGCCACGTAGAAGGCAGTTGCGGGTGCACCGTGGCCGATGACTGGCCGAAAGAACCGATCGAACCGGGAGGAACGGAGACGATCGGTGTGACTTACGACAGTGAGGGGCACAAAGGAAAGCAACACAAAACGGTTTCTATCGTAGCGAACACCAATCCTTCCACGAACATGATATCGATCAAAGCGGACGTCGTGGTACCGGACAACATTCAAAACGGAACATAAGCGCATTAGAAGAAAACCGAACGTATGAACGAACATTTCATCATGCTAATGGCCTCCCCCGAAGGCGAAGGGGGGGGATGGGGTGCGATCATCCCCTGGGTCCTCGTGATCGTGATCTTTTATTTCTTCATGATCCGGCCTCAGACCAAAAAGGCCAAGGAACAGAAAAAATTCCGGGAGAACCTCTCCAAAGACGACAAAGTAGTGACCATTGGAGGTATACACGGTAAAGTCCAGGAGGTGAAGGACGATTACGTGATCCTGAGCGTAGAGGATGGCACACGCCTACGTGTGGAGAAGAATGCCATATCGATGGATTCCACCACCCAACTGACCGAGGACCAGAAGAGCTAAAAGCTCGGTCTAAAAACAAGACCATTGGGCGGATCGAACAACTCGGGTGGCAACCCCCTGTTCCGTTTTCTTCAGCGCCACTTTACCCGCCGCGTCTACGTTTTTCTCGCATGCTTGTTGATATCCAGCATCATCTGGATATTGATGTCCCTTTCCTCCCATTACACCACGGTCCTCGATATTCCCGTAAGCTACAAGGGCACCATAGAGAACAAAACGATAACAGGCGATCCGCGGGACCATCTTTCGATCGAAGTGCGGGGTTACGGCTTCGACCTCCTTTCCTACAAGCTTTTTCCTTCATTCAAAAAGCCCGTGATCCCGGTAGACGAAATGAAGATCCTTAGAAAGAACGGCGAACAAAAGGCATACATAACCGGGAACACGGCCGTCAAGGAGATATCAGGGAAGATCAAGGAAGATATGCAGGTAAAACGCATCTTTCCTGACACGATATTTGTCAATATCGACGACATCGGGAAAAAAGAAGTGCCTGTAAGAACATCGGCCGAGGCCAGCTATGCTTCCCAATACGACCGCTCCGGCTCCATCGAAGTGGAGCCGGACAGCGTTCTCATCGAAGGCCCGGCGAGCGTACTGGACACCCTTCGTTTCCTGCGGACCGAAAATGTGGTCTTTGAGGAACTCGAGGAAACGACCACGCGCAGCGTGGACCTTCAGGTCCCGGCCTCCCTGAAAAACGCGAGCATCGAACCGGAACGCATCACGATCACCATACCTGTGGATCAATTCACGGAAGGGGTCAAAACGATCTCCGTCCAATTGAACAATCGACCAAAGGGATGGCAGATCAAGATATTTCCGGATTCTGTCTCCGTCCACTACAATGTAGCCCTAAGCGACTATGACCGCGTCCGAAAGGATATGTTCAAGGCCGTTGTTCAGCTAAAGTCACCTGCTTTACTGGAAAAGCTCGATCACCTGGAGGTCACCCTGGCGGACCAGCCGGCCTTTGTAAGAGAGGCATGGCACGAACCCCGGGAAGTGGAATTTCTGATCAAGAGGGAATGAGGATCGTCGGTCTGACAGGCGGGATCGGAAGCGGAAAATCCCTGATCCGAAAGGCTTTTGAACACCTCGGAGCGCCTGTCTTTAAGGCGGATCAGGAGGCCAAGGAGCTCTTATGGAAAGACTCCGGGCTCCACAATGCTGTTGCTAAGGAATTCGGAGAAAGTGTCCTCACAGAGGGCAGGGTGGACCGGCAGAAACTCGCCAGCGTCGTGTTCGGTGATAAAGAAAAACTCAGGCGCCTGAACAAGCTCATCCATCCGGCCGTACGACAAGCCTTCAACGAGTGGACCCAGCGCCACCAAGACGATCCTTACGGCATTAAGGAGGCGGCCATTATGATCGAGAGCAACACCCACCGGGACACCGATCTCTTAATTTTGGTGACCGCCCCAAGGGACCTTAGGATGAAACGCGTCATGGAGCGGGACGGCGTGGACCAGAAGACCGTCGAAAAGCGAATGGAGAACCAGTGGAGCGACGAAGCCAAAAGACCCTATGCAGATATCGTCCTCGAGAACGACGGGACCCATCATTTGCTTCCAGAGATCCTGAGGGTCCATCGGAGCCTGGAGCAACAAACAGGATGAAAATGACCGAACACATTCATTCATCCAATCCTCATTACTGAGCCAAACCATCCCCCGCACCAATGGAGATCTTGACTGCTGAAGAAACGAGAAAGGCCGACCGATACACCATCGATAACGAACCCATTGCTTCCATCGATCTCATGGAACGAGCCGCTTCCCGTTGTTTCGAACGGGTCCGCTCCCTTTGCCCCATCGATATCCCCGTACATGTAGTAGCAGGACCCGGGAACAACGGGGGGGATGGACTGGTCATTGCCCGCTACCTCATCAATGCGGGCTACGAAGTGACGGTCCATATCATCCGTTTCACCAAAAACTCATCGGAAGACTTCAACACGAACCTGGAACGCCTGCAAGATTTCGGTCAAAGATCCTCCCTGACGGTCCACGATATTGAAAAAGCCAAAGACCTGACCGAACTCCCTACCAACGGTATCCTGGTGGATGCCATCTTCGGCACCGGCCTTTCACGGCCTGCAGAGGGACTGGCCGGATCCGCCATTCAATGGATCAACAATGCTGGTGCGACCGTGATCGCGGTTGATATGCCTTCCGGCCTCTTTGCGGAGGACAACGAGGAAAACGACCCCCGGAACATCGTAAAGGCCAGCCATACCTTCACTTTCCAAACCCCCAAACTTGCTTTCATGTTCCCCGAGAACGCCATTTATCTGGGGGAATGGGAAGTGATCCCCATTGGCCTGGACCGGGATTACATTGCACAGCTCGACCCGGCCTACCTGCTCCTCGAACATGCCATGATCCAACCCCTTCTCAAACCACGAGGAAAATTCTCCCATAAAGGAAGTTATGGACACAGCCTACTGATCGCCGGTGCTTATGGCAAAATAGGGGCGGCCGTTCTGGCCGGAAAAGGGTGCCTTCGAGCCGGTACCGGCCTTCTCACATACCGAGTACCCCGATGCGGGTATGGGATCTTGCAGTCTTCCGTTCCGGAAGCGCTGTGTGATGATGACGAGGACGAGGAGCGCATCACTGCGATGCGGATCGAAGGGAAGTTCGATGCCATCGGTGTGGGACCCGGCATTGGAAAGGATGCACCCACGCAGCGGGCACTAAAAGCCCTCATTCAGAACTCCC
>CAYVSK010000047.1:0-13503 GCA_964453635.1 uncultured Weeksellaceae bacterium
TTGAGGAGGAGGGTGATGCACCGCTGCCGAAGTCCCAGCTGTAGTTCCACTGGGTGCCGGAAGAGCCCTCGTTTTCGAAGTCGACGTCGGTGAGCTCGCACTGGGGTTCGTTGCTGCTGAAGCCGACCTCCGGTTCCTTGCGAATGGTGATCCCTTTGGTCTTGCTATTAAAGCAATTGTTGACGGTATCCTCCAGGGAAAGGGTCACTTTCTTGACCCCTTCGGAACTGTATTCGACCCCTTTGGGATTCTCCTTGTCCGATGTTTGTGGAGAGGCATCCGTACCGAGATCCCAGCTATACTTGACGGCATCCGAAGATGTTCCTGTATTAATGAAATCCACCCCTTCCCCTGTACAAGCTGGTCCCGTACTGGAAAAATCGGCCTCGAGAGTGTCGCATTGGCTGTAGGTTTTAGTCCAAACGAAAGTGAGGAGGAAAGTTGCCATGACCAGGTTTGAGACAAGCTTGCCGGGTCTTTTGCTGGTCGAAAATTTGTTCGATCGGTCCATCATTCTTGTGCCCTTTATTGTCCGTTACGTCGTTTCGTTTCTCAAAAGTTGCCTATGAAGAGCGACTAATTTAGGAAAATTTTTATGGGTTCCCCTTTGGAACGATTACGGCCCAATAATGGTCTGAAGTTGTCCGATAGAAAAAGTGTGCTCTCTTTAATTAAAGACCTCTTCAAGCACCTTGTGTGATCTGATGGCCCGGGTGCTTTCCAGGTGGTGATGGTAAAAGCTGAGTAGGGCATTCAGGAGAGCTTTCCTTGTAGGATGGTCGGGAATGGGCATATCATCCCCGGTTGCATTTATGCTTAGGAGAAGCTGGTTGAGGGAATGGCTGAGGTCGGGTTCCAGGTGGTCCTTGTGGTGAGGGGGAGATAAGGCAAAAACCCCTTCCCGGAGATCGAAGAATAAGGGATCTTTTGAATGCACGGGTTCCGGGGCAAAACCATGAAAGCTGGTCAACCGGGCCAAAAAATGGATATGGAGGTCCACGTCCAACCCCTCCGTGTCGATCTTTCTCACCGTGCTCATGAGAAAAGCGAAAAGATCGGGATCGGGTTTACCCTCTTCGTGTGTCCGATAGAGGACCTCGGCCATGAAGATGGCAAGGCTCTGTTTTCGGACGTCAAAAGGGATGGAAGTGAAGCTCCATTCCTTATCGAGGTCCCGGGGGGTCAGCAGGCCCCGTTCTTTGGGACGGTATTCGATATGCAGAGGAGTGAGGGGATGAAGAAGTTCCTTCCCTTTTTTGCTTCCTTTCCCTTTCTTCATTCCCCGTAATAGAAAAGAAAGGAGCCCTTCCTCCTCCGTGAGGACTTTGGCAATAACACTGCTATCCCCGTACTTGAAGTGGTGGAGGAGGATGCCGCGTGTGCTGATCACCGTTCTATTCTACCACGATCTTGCCGCGCTTCAGGATCCGATCGCTTTCCGACAGCACTTGATAGAAGTAGATCCCATTTGCCAGATCCGGAATCCCCATATGGGTGACAGAACCACGGATCTCTTTTTGCCGGACGGTCCGACCCGTCGGGTCCATGATCTGGAGCTTCCCTTTTTCGGGCGCACCCCTGGACCGGATCGTAACCCGATCCCGGGCCGGGTTAGGATAAAGCTTGAAGGAAGGTTCATCCGAGGTCGGCTCATCGAACCCTACGGTCGTACTGTCCACGATGGTCACGCAATAATCCTTTACCTGCCCATAGTCGAATTCCTCCTCACAGGGTTTTGGTGGCGGGTTGTTGTTGTCCCCGACCCATTTCATGGTCACCCGCATTCTTGTGAGTCCCCTGGAAGCCGACCCGGGAACTGTGATGGATCCCGAGACCTTGTTGGTGGAACTCTGACCAGGATCGAAGGCCAATTCGTTGCTATCATTAAAGGTGCCGTCCATGTCGTAATCGATCCAGACCTTGAAGTATTCTTCGAAGGAATCACCCTGAAAAGCCGGAGTTATAGCGATCCCGTAAGTGGAATCGGTCGCAAGCTCCGTGCTTTTATGGGTGGCGTCCACGTAGCCTTCTGTTGATGTATCGGCGTCCAGGAGTGTTCTCACCGCCAATGTGTCGATCCATTCCTCCTCCTCATTGGCCTCAACACATCTGGATTCACAATAGCTGAAGTCCAGACACGGCCCGCAGCCAAAGGTCTTGAAGCCCAAGGTGTCTGTAAAACTCGTTGTGCCTGTGTCACAAACGGTTTGAACCCTGAAAACGTAATTGGTACAGGAATCCAATCCACTCAGTTCGTAAGGAACTTGGGAAATCCCTGATTTCATTTGCCAATTCCCCCCCCTGGGCCGGTATTCGAGATCGTAGCTCTTGGCCGCGATCAGGGTGTCCCAATTGAGGACCGCGCTGGTCTTTTGAACCGTATCCACGGAAAGGTTCGAGGGAGGCTCGCAGCATCCCTTTGTCTGAAATTTCAGGGTGTTGGAGTAGCCACTCGTCATGGTGTCGCAAACGGTCTCCACTTCCAGCTCGTAGTCGGTGCATGCTTCCAATGAAGGCAAAAGTAGCGAATCAGCTGATGTACTTGTGTCCGTCCAGCTATTGGCCCCTGTTTTTCGGTAGTGGATGTTGTAGTCCTTAGCAGAATCGGGACCTTCCCAGCTAATCCATGCCTCCTTGTCCGTAACGGGGCCGGCCTCCAACTGATAGGGAGCTGGGCAGGCGCTTGTGTCACAAACACCAAGGGAGTCCATGACCAATAGAGCTTTGTGTATATTAAGCCGGCCGTCCGACTTTGTGCTGCCTTTCATCGATTGGATCTCATCCACCCCCTTCATGAGAAAAGACTTGACCAGCCGGGAAGCACTATCGGGATCGTTTTTGGCCAATTGGATCAACTGCGGACAAGAAGCACTGTACATAAGGGCAATAGCGCCACATACGTGGGGAGTGGCCATGGAGGTGCCAGTTAGCTGATCGTACTGATCGTTGGGGACCGTGGAGATGATGTTGGTCCCGGGGGCGCCCATATCCGTATGTTCGGGGCCCCAACCGGCAGTTCCCCGATCGTCGTTGTGGTCGGTGTTCGTAATGCTGAGTGTGTGATCGCTCGGGCAGGTGCCGGGCACGTCCCCTTCCTGATCGATATTGACATCCTGATTCGGACCGGCCACGGCGGAAGTGATCCCGTATTTCCCGAGGCTGTCATAGGCAGCACACCACAAGGGATAATTGGCTGGATCGCCACCGTTCACGCCAAAAGAAGAGTTCGTTGATACAACGAATGCCCCTTTTTCGCCATCGG
Organism: uncultured Weeksellaceae bacterium; assembly: GCA_964453635.1. GTDB lineage: Bacteria > Bacteroidota > Bacteroidia > Flavobacteriales_D > CAYVSK01 > CAYVSK01. The sequence goes on from CAYVSK010000047.1 coordinate 3,263, forward strand.
TGGAATCATAAAGGGCACGCATCTCCAGGGCGTAATCATAAGCATCGACCACGACCGACTCGTCCTGAGAGGACCCTTGGATATTGAGCACCTGGGCGTTCCAATTCACGCCGAGAAGTCCTTTGTTGTTGTCCCCTTCGGCAGCAACCGTTCCGCTAACGTGCGTACCGTGTTGGCTGGAGCCAACGCTTCCGTCGTTGTTCTGGGCATCCCAGCCGTTGATGTCGTCCACATATCCATTCCCGTCATCATCCACGCCCTGTTGGCCATTGGCTTCGGCTTGATTGATGAAAATGTTGAGGTCCTCGTGGTCGACATCAGCACCCCCATCGATCACGGCCGCAACGATCGTGTCCCCCTCAATGGTCCGGCCGCCTTTGGTTATGTCCCAAGCCTTTTCAGCGTCGATATCCGCATCGGGTGTCCCTCCACTTGAACCGTCGTTCACGTATTGCCACTGATCCGGATCAGTGAATTTGGGATCGTTGGGTGTGGCTCGTTGCTTGATATAATGGTTGAATTGGGCAAGTGAAGTCGAGGGATGCCCCTTTATCGCGTCAAGGAAAGCCTTTTGGTCTACTTTTTCGTGGTCGAAGCTGAGCAGCCAGAAACGCATGATCCGGGATAATTTCCGTTCGACCTCCAGATCGGTCGCTTTGCCCTTCCATTCACGGAGTTCATTGACAAGGCCTTCGATGGACCGGTCGTGGGGTATCTGGACCATGATCTCGCCGGGTCGGATATCGCCCGGCTCTCCTTTTTGTGCCTTTTGTGAAATGCCTGAAAAAGGGAATAAAAGGAGGGGGACAAGGAAAGCAAGAACAAGATGTTTCATGGTGGCAAATTTTTCTCCGATCGGAAACTTGATCATATAAAATTAAAAGAATTTCATAAAAAGAAAAAAATGGGGTTGGATCAGGCAGGGTCGGGGGTCTTGAAGATCCGCTGTACCCTTGGAGATATGCCGGTAAGGACGGCGTAGGGGATGGTCCCCTGGGCCCTGGCAACTTCGGTGATCGGGTCATGGTCGTCGAAAATGATCACTTCATCCCCCTCCTCACAGGGAATGTCGGTAACATCAATGGTGGTCATGTCCATACAAACATTCCCTACGATGGGTGCATAATGGCCGTTGACCCGGAGTTTGTGACGATGGTTCCCCAAGTACCTCGATAGCCCATCTCCGTATCCCAATGGGAGGATCGCGATATGCATGGGGCCTTTGGCAACGTAGCTCTGATCGTAACCGATACCGGTGCCTTTTTCCACTTTTCTGATCTGAGAAATTCGGGTTTTAAGGCTACATACATGGGAAAGGTTTCGGCGGTCCTCTTCATTGGCCGGGACCCCGTACAATCCGATCCCGATCCTTACCATATCCAGATGGGCTTCCGGGAAGCGGGAAGCACCGGCGGAATTGGCAATATGGCGGATCGGGGCGTAACCGAGCCCTTCTTCAAGGGTATTGGCCATTCTCTTCAGCGCCAGTATCTGGCCTCTTGTGAACGCATCTTCCCCCGGCAAGCTGGCACTGGAGAGGTGGGACAGGATGGACCGCACTTTGATGCCCGGATCGTTCTGAAGCCTGGAGATGAGTTCTGGCAAATCGGATTCTTCAAAACCGAGGCGGCGCATACCGGTCTCGAGTTTCAAATGGATGGGATAGGGGGTCCGTGGACCGTATTTTTCCAATGCTTCTTCGAATTGGCGGAGCACCCGGAAGCTATAGATCTCAGGGTCCAGGTCGTTCTCAATGATCCGCCCGTAACTGTGTTCTCCCGGGTTCATGACCATGATGGGTACTTCGAGCCCCCCCTTCCTTAAAGCTACGCCCTCCTCTACAAATGCCACGCCCAAAAAATCAAAACCCTCCTCTACCAAGATCCTTGGAACCTCTATAGTGCGCAGGCCATAGGAAAAGGCCTTGACCATGCCCATCAGTTTCGTTCCTTCCTTCAGGATCCGCCGGTAATACCGGGCATTGTTCCGTAGTGCTTCCAGATCCACTTCCAGGACCGTATCGTGGCTGTTCTCAGGCGATCCCTCCGGCGTGGATCGGTCGGGGTTTTGCTTTGGGGACGGAAGACTCATGGAACAGTATTCTATCACAAAGGAACGATTAAGTCTTGAGAAAGGTTCCGGTCCCCCGGGATCGGGTCGATTATCTTTGTCCACATGGTTTTCCACAGTGGAACTCTCTACATGTCCATGGTACAGGGTGTTCACTCGGTGCCAAAACAGCAATTGGTGGAGGATTGGGTCTTTTGGGTCCTCTTCATAGCGCTGGCGGTACTGGCCTGGACCAATGTGGCCAATGGTCTGTGGGTTCGTCAACTCTACAACGGTTTAATGGCCCCCCGGCTGGTCAAGCAAGTCCTTCGCGAGGAGGCTGGGTTGGCCAACTGGGGGACCATCGGTCTGATGACCGTCTTTGTTCTCGTGGGGAGCATGTTCCTGTATCAATTCGATCTTCTTTTTGGCTGGAAGGTCTTCGGCCCCCCCGGGTTGCTTTCTTACCTCCAATATGCGGGCGTTCTGGCAGGTCTTTACACCCTTAAACCGTTGAGCGTGGAATGCTTTAAGTTCATTATAAACGGGGATTTTGGACTATCCGAGTATTTGTTCACGGTCTTCCTGGTCAATATAGCCCTTGGGGTATTGTTGTTCCCCATTGTGGTCGGAGGGATCTATTTAAAAGGAGTCCCTTCATTGGATGTTCTGTATGTCGGGCTTGGGATTATAGGTTTGGGTTTTTTATACCGATTTGCCCGGGGTTTGAAATTGGGATTCGATCAAAAGGTTTCTAAATTTCATTTGTTTTTGTACCTTTGCACTCTTGAATTTGTACCCTTGGTCGTTCTTATCAAGGTTTTCGTCTCCAGTATCGAATGATACAGCGAAAAGTAGGACCATCCGCGTTCAAATAATCCGGACCATTGGCAATAAAGAATATTCTGGTTTCCCAACCCGAGCCGAGATCCGAGAAGTCTCCGTATTTTGATCTGGCCCGGAAATTCGATCTCAACATCGATTTTCGCTCCTTTATCCATGTTGAGCCCGTTCCTGCCAGGGAATTCCGAAAACAAAGGATCGCTATTCTCGACCATACGGCAGTGATCTTTACCAGCCGCAATGCAGTGGACCATTATTTCAGAATGTGTGAGGAATCGAGGGTGACCGTTCCCGATTCCATGAAATATTTCTGCACATCCGAGGCCATTGCTTACTATCTCCAGAAGTATGTGGTGTACAGAAAACGCAAGATCTTTTATACCAATCAGCGTTTCACGGACCTTCTTGAGACCATAAAAAAGCATAAAAAGGAGAAATTTCTTCTGCCTTGTTCCGATAACCATAAAAAGGAGATCCCCGAACTTCTTGAACAACACAAGATCGATTTTTCAAAGGGGATCTTCTACCGGACGGTCGCCAGCGATATTTCTGACCTGCGAGACGTCAACTACGATATGCTGGTGTTCTTCAGCCCTTCCGGGATCGAGTCCCTTTTCAAGAACTTTCCTGATTTTGAACAGAATGATACCAAGATCGCTGCTTTTGGCCCAACGACAGCCAAAGCGGTGGAAGAGCACGGTTTGAAGCTGGATGTCCATGCGCCCAAGACCAATGCCCCTTCCATGACGATGGCCATAGAGCAACATCTCATGAAGGACCAGCAGGCCGTGTAAAGGGGGCGGCTTTCCGGTGTTCATGCAATTTTCTTTCTGGCGAGGGAGATGAAAGGATGGTCGGGCCGTTCCATTCCGGAGGCCAAAAAGATGAGGAAGCTTCCCTTTGATCATGGATGACCAAAAGCTTGGAAATGGGCTTCCAAAGGCGAACAGGCTGAAGAGTAAAAAGGCCATCGCTGAATTGTTTCGCCACGGGAATGCCTTAAAGGCACCCCCTTTCGTGCTCGTCTACCATTTTCAGGGGCTGGAAGAGCCGATGCGTATGGGGGTTAGCGTCCCCAAGAAAAGGACCAAAAAGGCTGTTGACCGGAATCGGGTCAAGCGGCTGATCAGAGAAGTCTTCCGAAAGGAGCGGAACAGATTTCAGCGGGCCTTGATCAAGAAAGGCTGCTCCTGTCATGTAATGATCATTTTTACCGGACGTCAAATTCCCGATATGGAAACGACCAGCCACAAAATATCTTTGCTGTTGGATCGTTTGCTAAGCGTCCTTGAAGAAAAGGAAGAATAACAAACACCCCTGGTTTGGTGTTAAACCTGAATGAACGAGACATTCCAAAGGCCACGCTTTATGAATTGGAAAGCCCTGCTTAAAAGACTGCAATACATTTTTCTTGGTGGACTCTTGGTGATCAGCGGTTTGGGGGTCTACAGTTATACGACGCCTGATACCGATGAATTCGAAATTTCCAAGAACCTCGAGATCTTTTCCTCGCTTTACCGGGAATTGAATCTCTATTACGTGGATGAGGTCCAACCCGGGGATCTGATGAAGGAGGGGATCGATGCCATGCTCAAATCCCTCGACCCCTATACCAATTACATTCCCGAGTCCAAAATGGAGGACTACCGGTTCATGACTACCGGACAATACGGTGGCATCGGGGCTTCCATTAGAAAGAAGGGAGATCATGTGGTGATCGCTGAACCCTATAAGGGATTTCCTGCCCAGGAAGCCGGTTTGATGGCTGGGGATAAGATCATTGAGGTCAAAGGGAGATCCGTTAAAGGGAAATCGACAAGCGAGATATCTGATATACTGAAAGGGCAGGCGGGGACCAAGATCAAGGTGACGGTGGAGAGACCGGGCCGGGAGAAGCCTATCTCTTTCGAATTCGAACGGGAAAAGGTCAAAATACCGAGTGTCCCTTTTTATGGAATGGTCAACGACACCGTTGGCTACATCAAGCTCACCAATTTTACCCGCTCGGCCAGCGAAGAGGTCATATCTGGTTTCAAGGACCTTAAGCGCACCGAGGGGATGGACCAGGTGATCCTCGACCTTCGGGGGAACGGTGGTGGATTGCTCAAAGAGGCGGTCAAGATCGTCAACATCTTTGTGGAGCAAGGCCAGGAAGTCGTTAGTACAAAAGGTCGGGTCAGTGAATGGAACAGAGAACACCGGGCACTCAATAAACCCCTCGATACCAATATCCGGGTCGTGGTCATGGTCGATGGGAAATCTGCCTCCGCTTCAGAGATCGTTTCCGGTGCCTTGCAGGATCTTGATCGTGGCGTGGTCGTCGGAAGGAATACCTTCGGAAAAGGATTGGTCCAACAAACCCGCCCGCTGGAGTACAATTCCAAGTTGAAGCTGACCGTGGCCAAGTATTATATTCCCAGCGGTCGCTGTATACAGGAAGTAGACTATTCAAAGGAAGGAAAGAACGGTCATGGTAAGAATATCCCGGACTCACTTATCAAAACCTACCGTACCCGGAACGGCAGGAAAGTGTTGGATGCGCGTGGGATCAATCCCGATCTGCGTGTGGATAAACGGACCTATCACGAATTGACCCAGACCCTTCTGAATCGCCAGGTGGTCTTTGATTATGCGACCCAATATCGCCTTGACCACGACAGCATCGCTGGACCAATGGAGTTCACCCTATCTGATGAGGCCTATGCCGATTTCAAGGAACGAGTCGCTGAGCTGGAGGCTTTCGATTACAAGACTGACACCGAGGACCTTCTTGCTAAGCTCAGGGAGACGGCCAGGGATGAGAAATACTTCGGTCATGCCAAAGAGGAATACGAGTCCCTTAAAAAACAACTTACACCCAATACGCAGGCCGACCTGGACCGTTTCAAGGAAGAGATCCGGGAAGTGATCGAGCAGGAGGTGGCTTCCCGGTATTATTACCGGTCCGGTCGGATCCAGGCCTCCCTGGAAAACGACCGTGCCCTCGATACCGCTCTAAAAGTGCTTCGGCCCTCTAAATACGAGGGCATTCTTTCGGGGCCAGGGAATGTTAAAGCCAAAAAAGGTAGGGAATGACCGCCGGTGGGTCGCGGTCTTTACATGATCAGCTTCCTTCTCTCTGGCTTGCGAACAGATATCTCCATTATTTGGCATTGGCCACGATCGCGGTCGGTCTTCCCCTTTCGAAGGCCATGATGAGCATTGGCGGGATCGTTCTCGGGGTCAATTGGCTCCTGTCGTTCATTACCGATGGCATCTCGGGTAAGTTGGTGCGGCTCGAAAGAAACAAAGCCGCTCTCAGCCTTTCTGCGCTTTATATTCTCCATTTGCTCGGGCTGCTTTACACGAAGGATCTCTCTTATGCCTTGGATGACCTCCCGACCAAGCTTCCCCTTTTCTTTTATCCCCTTGCCATCACAACGATGCCTTTATCCAAAAAAATGCTCAGATGGTTGTTGTGGGGTTTCCTGGCTGCTACAGTGCTGGCCTCACTTGTGGGGCTCTCTGCGCACCTGGGTTGGCTCCCGGAAAGAGAAGGGAGTTCACTGGCTTACTTCGTTTCTGAGGTCCGTTTCGGCTGGATGGTGGCTATGGCCACGTTCGTTTCCGCTTGGTTTTTCTGGGAGGTGGAGGGAAAGAAGAGATGGACCTTTGCTGCGCTATCGATCGGGCTCGCGATGTTTCTCGGTGTCCTTGCTGTCATGAGCGCTATTGCCGGCTTTCTGCTTGCCTTGCTGGTCACTGCTGTATTGTGGGTCCGAAGGGAAAGAAGGAAGTGGTTACGGACCATCCTGGTCCTCGGCATGATCGGTGTGCCCTTCCTCTTCATTGCTTTTATCGGAGCGAGGATCCATGACCACTACACGGTGAAGGACGACGCCATCAATGATAAAGGAGCCCTGGAGCAAAGGACGGCCCGGGGAAATCCTTATACCCATCATCGGGAACGGAAGGAACTGGAAAACGGATACTACGTTTGGCTCTACATTGCAGAGGATGAATTGAAAAAAGCCTGGAACGCCCGTAGTGAACTTCCCTTTTCGGGAACGGACCGCAAAGGGCAACAGCTGAGGCGGACCCTGATCCGTTACATGACCTCCAGGGGACTGAAAAAGGATGCCAACGGGGTCCGGTCCCTATCAAAAGAAGATATCATGGCTATTGAGAACGGGGTGGCAAATGTAGAGTACCGCCGTAGGGATCCCCTGACCCGGCGGGTGGACCGCCTTATCTTCGAAGTCGACCGCTATTTGAAAGGACACGATCCCTCGGGCAATTCCCTGACCCAGCGCTTCGAGTTCTGGCGGGCCGGTTGGTCCATTTTTAAAGAACATCCGCTTATTGGCGTGGGGACCGGGGATGTCAAAAAGGCTTTCGAAAAAGCCTACGCAAGGATCGATACGCCCCTGGACCCGGAATACCGGCTCCGGGCCCACAATCAATACCTCACCATGCTGATCACCTTCGGTCCGCTGGGCCTCTTGATTTTCCTCTGGGCCCTTTTCTATCCCCCTTTTCGATACGGAAAGTTTTCCTCATCCCTTTTTCTGGCCTTTTTCTCGATCGCCCTAATGGCGTTCATGAGTGAAGACGTCCTCGAGACCCAGGCGGGCATCACTTTTTTTGTATTTTTCCACTGCGTTTTGGGAATGAGAAAAAAAGAAATGCGATCCCACAGGACCGGTACCGGGTAGAAGAATGAATGGAACAAGCTCCATATCCGCTGGAAAGAATGCTCTTTTTATTGGCTTCCTGCTTTTGTGGGGGATGGTCATGCAAGGACATTCTCAAAAAAGCGAAGAGGGAAGTGATTCGAAGGGAACGGACACAGCCTCCGCAGAGGGGTCTAAAAAAGACAGTGCCAATAAGGCCTTTGGCAAAGACCAGAAACTCATTTCCACAGCCCTTTCGTTCGGGGATTTCGATCGATACGATCGGCGTGGGGACCAGGATCTGGAATTCATCCCCCTATCGATCAGTTACGAACACGGGATCCATGATTACGTGGGTTTTGGTGCCTTTCTGGGATATGCCCGATGGGAATATGAGTTTGAACGGGGACCCCCGCCCGATAAGGAAAGGGTCGAGTATGATCTGAATGTCGTCTCTTTCGGCGTGAAAGGGACTTTTCATTACCTTCAATTGATGACCGATGAGGGGGATTTTTCCATTGACAGCAGTAAATGGGATTTTTATACATCGCTTTTCTTGGGTTACGATCTTCGCACCCTGAAAGATCACGACCACGATTCCGATCTGGAAGAGGATTCCGAATGGGTGAGCAACGCAGCCATCCAATTCGGTTTTCGGTATTATCCCTCTTCCAACTTTGGGATCTTCGTGGAAGGGGGAAGAGGGATCATGGGGGTGATGAGAGTGGGAGGCACTTTCAAGTTATAGGTGCTCGATATGGATCCGGCTATGTATTGAAGCGCTACCCGACAACACCCTTCCTTACAAGTGCTTTCATGCTGGTCTTTTCGGCCAGGGTCTTCTCTACATGCTCAATATCCACCCGTTCTTGCTCCATGGTGTCGCGCTCCCGGATCGTGACCTTCCCGTCTTCCTTGGTCTGGGGGTCAACTGTTACACAATAAGGGGTGCCGATGGCGTCCTGTCTCCGGTATCGCTTGCCAATGGAATCCTTTTCTTCGTATTGACAGGGGAAGTCAAACTTGAGCCGGTCAAAGATCGAGCGGGCGGTATTGGGCAAACCGTCTTTGCGGGTCAAGGGTAGGACGGCAGCCTTGACCGGTGCAATGGCCGGATCAAGCTTAAGGACCGTCCGTTGGGTGTCGTCATCCAGGGTCTCTTCGCTGTATCCATTCGCCAGGACGGCCATTACCATGCGGTCCAATCCAAGGGAGGTCTCGACCACATAGGGGAGGTAGCTGCTATCCAGGTCAGGATCGAAATATTCCATTTTCTTTCCCGAATGCTCCTGGTGCTTTGTAAGGTCGTGATCCGTACGGGAGTGGATCCCTTCCAGCTCCTTGAAGCCCATTGGGAATTCGAATTCGATATCGCAAGCGGCATTTGCGTAATGAGGCGGGTTGAGATGATCTTCCATGCGGAGCTTGGCAGGATCCAGGCCCAGGGCCTCGTGCCATTTCTTCCGGGCCTCTTGCCAGTATGCGAACCACTTCATTTCTTCTCCGGGCTTCACGAAATACTGCATCTCCATTTGCTCGAATTCCCGCATCCGAAAGATGAACTGGCGCGCGATGATCTCGTTCCGAAAAGCTTTTCCGATCTGGGCGATCCCGAAGGGCACCTTCATCCTTCCCGTTTTGTAGACATTGGGAAAGTTCACAAAGATCCCCTGACAGGTTTCCGGTCGGAGGTAGATCTCTTGGGATTCCCCGGAAACGGCTCCCAATTCCGTTCCGAACATCAGGTTGAACTGGCGCACTTCGGTCCAGTTCTTCGACCCAGATAACGGGCACGCGATCTCGAGGTCCTCGATCAGCTTTTTCAGGTCATCCAGGTCGTTCACCTCCAAGTCCTTTTGGAGCCGCTGTTCCACTTCCCGTATCTCCTGATCGTAGCGCTGGACCTTTTGATCGGTCTCCTCGAAATGGTTTTGGTCGAACTTGTCCCCGAAGCGTTTTGCGGCCTTAGCTATGTGTTTTTCCCGCTTCTTACGGACCTTTTCGATATACTCCTCCACCAACTGGTCGGCCCGGTATCGTTTCTTGGAGTCCTTGTTATCGATCATGGGATCGTTGAAAGCATCCAGGTGCCCTGAAGCCTTCCAGGTAGCGGGATGCATGAATATCGCTGCATCGAGACCAGTAACCTCTTCCCGGGCCTGGACCATGGCGCGCCACCAATAATCCTTCAGGTTCTTTTTGAGCTCTACACCGTTGGGGCCATAGTCATAGGTGGCGCTCAGTCCGTCGTAGATCTCACTCGAAGGAAAGATGAACCCATATTCCTTGGTATGCGATATGAGCTTTTTTAAAGTATCCGTTTGTTCTGCCATAGTAGAAGAATGTGCCTAAGCAAAAAATGGATGCCTGGAAGGATCCCAAATAACAGATCTCAAATATCCCCGATCTTGAAATTCCAAACCTCCATTGGCCCTTGATAAATGGAGGTTTTGGTCATAGGAATTTAGCCTTTTGGGTATTGTTTGGAATTTGTCTTTTGAGATCTATTTGGATCGGAACCTCTTTTATATCGGGATACGCCCTACTGTGATGAGCCACAAATGTACATTTATTGAACACGAAAACGGCTACCTTTGTCGTTATTGGAAAAGCTTTGCAGCGGCTCGTCCAGACGAGAAAAAGGCCTTGCGACCTTTGCGGCTCCGCGCTTTCCTCTGCCTGAACCACAATGGGAAA
>CAYVSK010000047.1:13513-19608 GCA_964453635.1 uncultured Weeksellaceae bacterium
AATAAAAACAAGGCTGGTAAAAAGAAAAAGTGGTACCGTCTCGCGATAGGGGTCTTTTGGGTCTTGGTCCTCACCCCATTTCTCGGCATCGCGTTGATGTTATTGTACGCGTCGAGTTCTGACCTTCCTGGCTTCAAAGAGTTGGAGAACCCCAAAACCAGCCTGGCGACAGAGGTCTTGTCTGCCGATAAAGAGGTCCTGGGCAAGTATTTCCGGGAGAACCGGACCAATGTGTCTTATGAGGAGATCTCCCCGCACTTGGTCCATGCTTTGGTGTCAACGGAGGATGAACGCTTTTATCAACATTGCGGGATCGATTTTCAGGCCCTTGCAAGGGTCGCTTATGGTCTCCTCATCGGGGAGCGTTTGGGAGGTGGTAGTACCATTACCCAACAATTGGCCAAGCTCTTGTTCCATAAGCGCCCCACTTCTATCTGGGAGCGGATCCCCCAGAAATTCAAGGAGTGGATCATTGCTGTGAGGCTGGAAAGGCAGTACACCAAGAAGGAGATCATCACCATGTATCTCAACAATTTCGATTTTCTTCATAATGCCGTGGGGATCCGATCAGCCAGTCACGTGTACTTCAATACCACCCCTGATTCGATGCGGGTAGAGCAAGCGGCCATGCTGGTCGGTATGGCCAAGAATCCTGCCCTTTTCAATCCACGCCGGTTCCCTGATACGACCAAGCATCGGCGAGAGATCGTACTCCATCAGATGATGCGCAATGGTCACATAACTCGGTCGGAATACGATTCCCTGCGTGTGTTGGATCTGGGGTTGAATTATCGGCAAGTGGACCACAAAAAGGGTCTGGCCCCCTATTTTCGGGAGCATTTGCGGGGAAAATTATCGGAGCTTTTGTCTGCCAGGGACGAAAATGGGGCTTACAAGATCGCCAAGCCGAACGGAGAGCCTTATGATATATACAGTGACGGCCTGAAGGTGTATACCACCATCGATTCCCGTATGCAGCGTCATGCGGAATGGGCGGTCAAAAAACACATCCGGGACGAACTCCAACCACTTTTCAATAAAAAGCTAAAGAACCGATCAAAAGCTCCTTTTGATTACCGGATCAGTGATGAGCAGGTGAATATGATCATGGAAGCGGCCATGCACCGGACCAAGCGATATCGGAAGCTGAAGGGAAATGGCGTATCCATGGATTCCATTCGATCGGTTTTCAATACACCCGTGGAGATGAAGGTCTTTTCCTGGGATGGTCCCATCGATACTACCATGACACCCATGGATTCTATCCGATATTACAAAGGGTTCATGCGTTCCGGCCTTATGTCGATGGATCCCAATACCGGTTTTGTCAAGGCTTGGGTCGGTGGCATCGATTACGATCATTTCCGCTACGATCATGTTGCTCAGAGCAAACGGCAGGTAGGGTCTACCTTCAAGCCCTTTGTCTATGCGACGGCCATGCGAAATGGCTACTCCCCATGCCACGAGGTGTCGAACATCCAATGGTGTATCGAGCAACCGGACAAACCGGATTGGTGTCCCGAGAACGCCAGTGACGAATACGGGGGTAAGCTTTCCCTTAAGTACGGGCTTGCCAATTCGAAGAATACCATCACGACCTGGGTCATGAAACAATTCGGCCCGGAAGCAGTTATCAAGATCGCGCGCAGATTAGGGATCAAAAGTCCCCTCGATACGGTCCCCGCCCTTGGTCTTGGGGTGGCCGACCTCTCGGTCAGAGAAATGACCTCCGCTCATGCAAGCATCGTCAACAAAGGCGTAAATATCGAACCGATCATCATTACGCGGATCGAGGACAAACACGGAAATGCGATATATCGGGTGCGGCCAGAGACCAATGAAGCCTTCGATGAGAGCACCGCTTACATTATGCTGGACATGATGAAAGGCGTGGTGGATGGTGCGTATAACCCAAACACGGGAAAACGTAAAGGTACCGGCATGCGCCTTAGGGGGTCAAGGCCTTATGCCGGGATCCCCTATCCCATCGCTGGGAAAACCGGAACCTCACAGCATAACTCGGATGGGTGGTTCCTGGGGTCCACCCCCGATCTGGTCACCGGTGTATGGGTCGGGGCGGAGGACCGTGCCGTTCGATTCTATGAGACGAGGCTGGGTCAAGGGGCCAATACGGCCTTGCCGATCTGGGGCTATTATATGAACCGGATCTACGATGATGATCGTTTGGACATTTCAACAGCGGATTTTGAGAAACCCGAAGAAGAGATATCCGTTGCATTGGATTGTAAAGCCCATTTTGAGAAGGAACAGAAGGAAGGGACCGGGAGTGGTGACATCTGGTGAAAGCCGCTCATTCCACTGCACCTGCGGGTAGGATGCTTACCACGGGATCCATGTCGAAGACCTTTAAACCCATGCTCTTCATTCTTGCCCTGGCCTTATGCTCCGGGCATCCTTCCGCTACCGTTTATGGCCAAATGATGGACAGTATCCGGAAGAGCTTTAAAGAAACCCCGCAATTCGCTCTTCGAATGGATTCCAGGCGATCTTTCATCACGCGGACCCCGGCCAAGATCTTTGGGTTCAAGGCCGGGCTCGACCACCGGGACCAGGTCCAATATGGCTTGGGCTTCAACACCCTCGCCACCGATTTCACCAAAGTGGTGAACGGGGATACCGGAACGCTGGATTTTAGTTTTATAGCACCTTACTTCGAGTACACGTTCTACAATAAATACCCCTGGGAACTCGCGATCCCTGTTCAGGTGGGTATCGGTCGTTCCAGGGTCAGACTGAAAAAAGAGAATGGAGAACAATATACGCGTGGTTCTGGTGCGATCCTGACTTATGAACCAGCCCTTTCCGTGGAATACAAATTCTGGGATTACCTGGGGATCGGCGGGGCCTTCGGTTACCGCCTTATGGTGATCCCCAATCAAAAGATCGATGAGGAACTTACTGCGCCGGTCTATCTCTTCCAATTGAAGGTTTATTTTGGTAAGATCTACCGGGACGTGTTTAAAGGAGGAAATAAAAAGGACGGGGAAACGGAATGAAAAATAAAAGGATGACTGCCTGCTGTTCCGGTAAAAAGAAAAGCCGATACAGCTCTCCAAGGATGCTAACTTTGTGAATCCTTCACCCACTATGAACGAGGATTTCGACCCCAGGAACGAGAGCACTTCAAGCTCCGATAAGGAGCTAGAGCGGGTCCTTCGCCCCAAAGCTTTCGGTGACTTCACCGGTCAGGAACACGTGCTTGGCAATCTTAAGGTATTCGTACAAGCTGCTCGCCAGAGGGAAGAATCCCTCGATCATGTGCTTTTTCACGGCCCGCCGGGCCTGGGTAAGACCACCCTTGCCAATGTGTTGGCCAATGAATTGGAGTCGGACCTTAAAATGACCTCCGGGCCAGTCCTGGAGAAACCCGGTGACCTTGCAGGATTGCTGACAAACCTGGAAGCCAATGACGTTCTTTTTATCGATGAGATTCATCGGCTGAATGCCACGATCGAAGAATATCTCTATTCGGCAATGGAGGATTACAAGATCGATATTATGATCGATACGGGTCCCAATGCCCGTACCGTACAGGTCAATCTGGAGCCTTTCACGCTGATCGGGGCCACCACGCGGTCAGGGCTTTTGACCGCTCCTTTAAGGGCTCGTTTTGGCATCGCTTCCCGCCTGGATTATTACGATGCCGATACCCTGGCCCGGATCGTAAAACGGTCTGCCGATCTGTTGGCGCTTTCCGTGGACGATCAAGCTGTGCTCGAGATCGCGAGAAGGAGCCGGGGAACCCCGAGGATCGCGAACGCCCTTTTGAGAAGGATCCGGGACTTTGCGCAGATCGAAGGGGATGGTACGATCGATCCCGCCATTACCCACAAAGCCCTGGAAGCTTTGAATGTGGATAAGAACGGACTGGATGAGATGGACAACCGGATCCTCAGTACCCTCATCGATAAGTTCCGGGGCGGTCCTGTGGGTTTGACCACCCTGGCGACTGCCGTTAGTGAGGAGGCCGGCACCTTGGAGGAAGTCTATGAACCCTACCTCATACAGGAGGGATACATAGAACGGACGCCCCGGGGGAGAAAGGCCACAGCCCTCGCCTATGATCACCTTGGACGCTCCCCCGATGCCGACCAAAAGACCCTTTTTTAGGACATTGACCCGAATCATTGCCTTTTGGCCAGCATTCTTTTAAATTGCCGATCCCAAATCATAATTTTCCATGAACACGCTTCTTTTGACCACGGATTTTTCCGAAAATGCCCGAAAAGCGATCGACTATGTGATCAAAATGGTGGGTACGAAGGACCTCCGTTACATTTTGCTCCATACTTACTCGACCCCGGCAACCTTAAACACCCCTAGGGATGCTTCCGGAGGTAAGGAACAAAAGGAGATCGAACAAAGACTCGATGAAGAAAAGGACAAGATCCGTGAGATGGTCGGAGATGGAGATGAAGGGGCTTTACAAATGGAGACCATTGTTCGGTGGGGGGATCTGGAAAATGTGATCGAGGATATCGTCACCTCTTATGATGTGGATCTTGTGGTGATGGGCACGCAGGGCAGGTCTGGACTAAAGAGAGCCTTTGTGGGTAGTTCAACGGCCAAGGTGGCCACCCGGGTGGGTCGTCCCTTGTTGGCCGTGCCCGAAAATTGCGATCGGGAACGTTTGGAGAGGATCTTGTTGACATCTGATAACAAGGGGCTTGGCGATGCCTCAGCCCTGGAGCCCCTGAAGGAGATCGTTCGTCGCTTTCATGCCCAGATCCTTATTCTGAACGTCCTTGAAGAGGGGAAACTCCCGAGTACTGACCAAGCAGCCGAAGGGATCCGCCTGGACCATTACCTCGAGGGTTATCCCCATACCTATCACTTTATTGAATCGAACAATGTGGAGGATGGGATCGACCGTTTTGTTGAGGAGAATTCAGTTGACCTGATCGTGACGATCAACCGGTCCCGAGCGCTATTGGATAAATTATTGGGAAATAGCGTCAGCAAGGAAATGGTCCATCACACGAGACTCCCGCTTTTGGTCCTTCACGATAAATAAGGATTAAAAAGACGGGCCTTTTAGAGCTCCTCTTCATCCTCTTTCAGGGGTACCGTTTGTGGAACGAAGTCCTCATCCTTCCCGGGTTTGCTGTAGTCGTAGGGCCAGCGATGGACTTCTGGGAGGGCACCCGGCCAATTCCCGTGAATGTGTTTGACTGGTGTTGTCCATTCGATGGTATTGGACCGCCAGGGGTTTTGGGGTGCTTCCTCCCCTCGGTATATGGAGTAAAAGAAATTGAAGAGGAAAAAAGCCTGGGATAAAGCGCCAAGGATCGCAAAGACACTGATCACAACGTTGAGGTCGGCTACTCCTTCGAACATGGGGAACTCACTGTAATCGTAATATCGGCGAGGGGCACCCGCGAGCCCGATGAAGTGCATGGGTATAAAGACCCCGAAGCCGCTTATAATGGTCCCCCAGAAGTGTGCATAGCCCAGATTGGTCCCCATCATCCGGCCGAACATTTTGGGAAACCAGTGATAAACGCCCGCGAACATGCCGAATATGGCCGATAAGCCCATGACGATATGGAAGTGTGCCACAACGAAATACGTGTCGTGAACCGTAATGTCCAGGGCAGAATCCGCCAGTATAATGCCGGTCAATCCCCCCGATATGAACGTGGATACCAAGCCGATCGAGAAGAGCATGGCGGGGGTGTATCGGATGTTACCACGCCATAGGGTGGTGATGTAGTTAAAGACTTTAACAGCGGATGGTATGGCGATCAAAAGGGTGGTGAAAACAAAGACGGACCCGACAAAGGGATTCATTCCGGTTACGAACATGTGGTGGCCCCAAACGATGAAGGAGAGGAAACCAATAGCCAGGATGGAACCGATCATGGCCCTGTATCCGAAAATGGGTTTACGGGCATTGGTCGATATGATCTCGGAGGTTAGACCGAGTGCCGGCAACAGTACGATATATACCTCTGGATGGCCCAGGAACCAGAAAAGGTGTTGAAAAAGAATGGGACTGCCCCCTGTGGCATCCAGGGCCTGGCCTGCAATATTGATGTCGGACAGGTAAAAGCTGGTCCCGAAGCCCCGGTCCA
>CAYVSK010000048.1:0-3491 GCA_964453635.1 uncultured Weeksellaceae bacterium
ATGCACCCCCGAAGGAAGCACCGATCGCGGAACAAATGGCCCCGATCTCGTCCTCTGCCTGAAAGGTACGGACCCCGTAATTCTTGCGCTTGGCCAATTCGTGCAACAAGGTAGAGGCCGGTGTGATGGGATAACTACCGTAAAAAAGGGACAGCCCTGCTTTTCTGGCAGCCACGATCAAGCCAAGAGCAACACCCTGATTGCCCATAATATTCCGGTATTCACCCGGGGGCATGGGAGCAGGCTTCACCTCGTAGCGCGAGGTGAAGGTCTCGGTGGTATCAGCCAGATCGTGGCCCGCCTTCAGGGCCTTGATATTGGCCTCGGCCAGTTCCGGCCGCTTCTTGAATTTTTCCCGAAGAAATTCCTTGGTCTGATCCAGGCGTCGGTCATACATGTAATAAATGAAGCCGAGGACATACATGTTCTTACAGCGGTCCTTTTCCGGTCGCTTCAAGTCCGTGTCCTTCAGGGCCTCTCGGTTCAGAGCGGTCAGATCAAGGGTTATGACATGATAATCGTTCTTGAGAGCGGGGTCTTCAAGAGGATCCGCTTCTTCACTGTATTTGGCCAGTTTGAGACTCTTTTTATCAAAACCAGCGGAATTGGCAATGATGGTCCCGCCTTTTTTAAGCTTGTGGACGTTGGTCTTCAAGGCCGCCGCATTCATTGCCACCAATACATCACAATGATCCCCGGGCGTAAAGACCTCAACGCTCCCGAATTTTAACTGAAAACCCGAAACGCCTGGCAATGTGCCCTGTGGGGCTCGGATCTCGGCCGGATAATCGGGAAAGGTACTGATATCGTTCCCCTGAAGGGCACTTGTGTCGGAGAACTGATTTCCCGTTAACTGCATACCATCGCCGGAATCACCGGCGAATACGACGGTCACTTCCTCTTTCTCCGCCCCGATGGACTTTTGGGGGTCCTTGTCCTGTTCTGCGTTTTGATCCACTTGCCTGGCTTATTATATTTCCTTGGCCATATAACGAGGAAAAGTCCGTATTGTTTCCTTTTTTAAGGAACCCGCTTGCATCACAAAGATAGAGAGCTGGGAAGAAGTGGGGATCGATCTCAGGCTTTCACGCTTCTAACGACAACTGTTCCCAATTTAACCATCCCGCTTCTTCAACACCAACCCCACCCCCATCACATTGGGGATCTTCTCGTACTTTCCCATCCTGGGGGTCAAACGGTAAACATAGGTTCCTTGGGCCGGAAACTCGATCCCTTTCCGGACGGGTGCCCGGAGGTCGCAGATATCCCCGCTGCAATCCCCGAGGTAGGTCGTCTTGTCCTTTCTTACCTTAAAGCGCTTGAGCTCCGTATTCACTGAACCATCGGGGGCTTCCCTCTTGAACTCGATGCGGACATCGCTGAAATGGAATCCATACAGGTGCCGGAGATCGAGAAAGAGGTCATATTTGGCAGATGTATCCCGCACCTTGGGTTTAAAGGTCAGCACCTGGTCCTTTTCCCAGACTTTGTTGGGGAAGTCCTCCTTGTAATCCGAATAATAAGTGCTACAGCCAGTCCCTATTATTGTCAGGAGGAACAAAGCGCTTAGATATATGCGTAGGGTCTTCATCGTTCCTGCGGCTTGGAATAATTTACTGCGATGAAGATAAGGAAAGGGCGGGACCTTATCACGGGAATCATTCGGACCTGGAGGGATCGGTGGTCTCCGCGGGGCGTTCCCGTAGAAGGGTGGTCAATTTGGCCAATGTTTTCAGGACCCCATAAAGGAACACGCTCAACAGAAAAAGGGCCAGGACCCAGTCATCCGCCAGATGCAAGCGCTCCTTTTCCACCGACCGGCTCAGGGAAACCATCAGGAAAAAGACCGTAAAGGTCGAAAGGAAACTGCTCTTTTCCCTTTTGAGGACCTTCTTCCAATTAAAGGGAGTGGCCGGTCCGGACCATGCCCGGAATCGGGGCAGGAAAGCCGGGGTAACGGCCCCCCACTCCATGAAGGCATCGCCGAACTTGTCCCGCAGGTATTTCTCCTCCATGAACATGATCCGTTCGTAATAGAGGGCAAAGAGCAGCACGAAGAGAATGACGAACCACGGATGCGCAGTAAGGAGCGCAAGGCCCGTCCATATCACGAAATTGGCCAGATAAAGGGGATGCCTCACGAGGGAATAGGGACCCGTGGTGTTCAAACGATCGGCCATTTGGCCCTGCCTGTTTCGACCCGAAGTGCCCTTCGGGGTATGACCGACCGTCCAGGCCCGTCCGATAATGCCCGCACAACACAGAAAAAGCGCAAGGAATTCGGTCCAGTCCCCTTCGGATAAAGCTTCTCCATTCCCGGTCGCTCCGGAGAGCAGGACCGTAAGGAAGCCCAGGATCAGGATCGACAGGGGAAGGATCCCCCGATACCTGAACAACAGATCGCCTTGTTTCTCGAATTCTTCCTTGAGCGCCATGGTCGATCCGCCAGCATCATCGATGTGAAGGACGAATATAGGGATATCCCTTCTCTTCTTTCAAAAGAAAAAAGAAGAGACATCGGCTCCTGACCTTTCAAAGCGCCCTCAAGAAGAAAGGAGGATACGGTTCAGGCCGAAGTGGGGGCATGATCGGTCTCCCCCTTCCGTTCGAGGTAAAGTTCCGTCACGATCCCGTGGACAAGCCCCACCTTGGGAACGAGCAAACGATCAATACCAGCCGCATCCATGATCCGCATACAGATGGTCGCAGCCGGCACAATGACCTCCGCCCGGTCGGGCCTCAGGCCGTATTCCTCGATCCGCTCCTGAAGCGTCATATTATCGAGCTTCTCGGTCAATTCCTTCAATTTTCGATAAGGCAGGGGCACCTTTCGCTTCTGTCCGGATAATTTGAACAACTCATCGATGTTCCCGCCGGTACCGAGCGCAATAAGGGGATCGTTGTAATCGGGAAGCTTGTCGATCCATTGCCGCATCCCAGCCCACTCATCATCCGGTATACCGGATTCTTTCATTCGGACCGTGCCGATCGGCAGCGACGTGGTATCGATCATGGCATCCCCGCGGAAGAGGGTGAGTTCCGTACTTCCACCACCGACGTCGATATAGAGAATGTTCTCCTCCCGTTTCTCGAACCTTTTCTGAAAGGAATTATAGATCAGAGCGGACTCCTGCTGGCCGCTGATCGACTCAACTTCAATACCCGACCTTTCCCGGACCGTACGCAAGACCTCCTCCTCATTATCAGCCTCTCTGATCGCAGAAGTTGCACAGGCCTTGTACCCCTCTACCTCGTGAACCTCCATGAGGGCCTGGAAAGCTTCCAGGGTCCGGGCGAGTTTTTCGATCCGCTCAGCGGAAATGTGCCCCTCCGAGAAGGTATCGGCCCCGGGGCGAACCGGCACCCTGATATGAGAGATCCGCTGAATGGAGAGACGAGCATGGTCTTCTTTCACATTTCCGATAAAAAGCCTGACAGCATTGGAGCCGATATCGATGGATGCTAAGCGCATAAGTAACGTTCACTCTTTT
>CAYVSK010000048.1:3501-19406 GCA_964453635.1 uncultured Weeksellaceae bacterium
CCGATATCGATGCCTGCGAGTTTCATGGTCCTTATTTTTTGTCCGTGTTTTCCGAGAAGTATTCGTAAAGCTCGATCTGAGCCCGATGTTCCGTTTCATCCACACGCTTATGTACATAATCGTTGCTCAGATCCGCATCAAGGATACGGGCTTTGGTATTGTCCCGTAGCTGAATGGCCAGAATGTCCCGCAAGGTGCGTTGTACCGCCTTCGAATAGACAGGGGTGGTAACCTCCACCCGACGGTCGAGGTTCCGGACCATCCAATCCGCCGAAGAAATGAAATATTTTTCGTCCCCACCATTGGCAAAGACAAATATCCGGGCATGTTCAAGGAAGCGGTCCACGATACTGACCCCCTCGATGTTCTCGCTCATACCCTGAACACCGCACTGGAGGGAACAAATGCCCCGAACGATCAATTGGATCCGCACCCCGGCCTGGCTGGCCTGGTAGAGGCGCCGGATCATGCTCCGGTCCACGAGGTTGTTCATCTTAAGGATCATATAGGCCGTTTTGCCGGCCTTGGCATTCCTGATCTCCTGGTTGATCAGTTCCATGAACTTCCGGCGGGTGTTGATCGGGGACACGAAAAGGTGGCTGTAGCGGTGCCCCCGGTAACTGTTCCGGAAGAAGTCAAAGACCTTTCGCACTTCATTCGAGATACGGGGGTCCGCCGTCCAGATACTGATGTCCGAATAAAGCCGGGCCGTCTTTTCGTGGAAATTACCCGTTCCCACATGGGCAAAACGGAGAAGCTTTCCTTTTTCCTCCCGTTCGATCAGGATCAGCTTGGAATGGACCTTTAAACCTTCAACACCGAAGACCACTTCCACTCCCTCATCCTGCAGGGTAGTGGCCCATTCGATATTGGCCTCCTCATCGAAACGGGCCCGCAATTCCAGTACGGCCGTTACCTTTTTACCATTCCGGACAGCGTTGACCAGCGCATTGATGACCTTGGAGCGATCGGCCACCCTGTAAAGCGTGATCTTGATGGTAGTTACGCGCGGATCGATGGCCGCTTCCCGGAGGATATCGATATTGTGGGAAAAAGCCTGATAGGGATAATGAAGGAGTAGATCCCGGCGACGGATCGTGTCCAGGTGATCGCCCCCTCCGCTCAACTCAGGACTCCGGTGAGGGGGTAGTTCGGGGTAGCGAAGTTTTTGTTTACCGAGGTACGGAAAAGCGATGAAATCCTTGAAATTGTGGTAGCGTCCACCGGGGATGATATTCTCATCTTCCTCCAATCCCATACGCCCCATAATGTAATGGTAAAGGTCTCCCGGCATCCGTTTGTCATAAATGAAGCGAACGGGCTGTCCCACCTTCCGGTTCTTAAGACTTACCACCAGTTTATCGACCAGGCTGCGGGAGATATCATCATCGATATCCAGTTCAGCATCCCGCGTGAGCTTGATCGTATAGGCCTCAAAGTGTTCGTAGCGGAAGAAGGCAAAAACCTCGTCGAGGCAGTAGCGAATCACGTCGTCCAGCACGATCAGACATTGCGCGTTCCGGGTAGGTGGCAGGATCAAAAAGCGCGAAATGGTCTGGGTGGGGATCTCGATCAGGGCATAGCGATGCTCCTTCGATTGCGGTGAAGAGGCCATTTTGACCGCCAGATAGATCCCTCTGTCCTTCAAGGCCGGAAATTCCCTTACATTCCCCAACATAATGGGCACAAGAGCCTGCCTGACACTGTTCTGGAAGTACTCCCGCACGTAGTTTCCCTGCCCTTTGTTGAGCTGCTTCTCATCCAGGAGCCGGATCCCTTCCTTTTTCATGCCCGCCTGAATATCATCGTGGATCGCAGCAAAACGGTCCCGGTGGCGGAGCACGATCTGCCGGACACGGTGGAGAACCTCCGAGGGATCTTCTCCGATGATCAAACGCGCCTTTTCCCCGAGGCTGATCATCCGTTTGAGCGTAGCGACACGAACGCGGAAGAACTCATCCAGGTTGTTGGAAAAGATCCCAAGGTAACGCATCCGCTCGATCAGGGGAACGGAAGGATCCGCCGCTTCCTGAAGGACCCGCTCATTGAAGGAGAGCCAACTGATCTCCCGGTTGATCGACGTATATTTTCGCTTACCCATTTCGATGCACACTTGCTCAGGCAAAAAAACGGTTCTTCCCGGACCCCTGTGGGGTCGATGGGATCAAGAAAATGTTAAAAGAAGCGCTCGAGCCGATCAACCGAGAAGGAAGCGGGCCGTGTGACGGGTCCTTTGTTCCAGATAAACGGTCTTGCCGAGCGGTCTCTCCCCGAGGTCCTTGTCCCGGTAATGACGGATCGTGAGCAATTCCAGCCCGGTGTTGTAGCGGACCTCAAAGGATGCTTCAAGCCCGTCCAGCAATTTCTGTATGCCCTCGTTCGCATCGACCACCACCGAGAAATTGATGGCGGAGTGCTGCATCATGTTGACCGGGATCCGGGCGCGGGCAAATCGATCAAAGATATCCCGCAGGTTGGCCTCCACAATAAAGGAGAGATCGCGCGGTGTTATGGAGATGAGCACCTGGTCGGGGCGGACGATATAGACCGGCTTGAGCGGCTCCATTGCGGCGTCCCTTTGAATGATCGTACCGGGTTCATGAGGATGGAGGAAGCTCTTGACGAAAAGGGGGATTCCCTTGTTCTCCAGGGGCTGGATGGTCCGGGGGTGGATCACCTTGGCCCCGTTGTAACTGAGTTCGATCGCTTCCCGGTAAGAGATCCGGTCCAATTTCTCAGGATTCGGGAATCGCGACGGATCCGCATTGAGAATGCCGGGCACATCCTTCCATATGGTCAGGGCGGAAGCATCAAGGAGATAGGCCAGGATCGCAGCGCTAAAATCGGATCCTTCCCGACCCAGCGTTGTCGGGAAACCTTCCCGCGTATGACCGACAAAGCCCTGGGTCACGAGGACCTGCTGCGGTCTCTCCTCGAGATCCGGGCGCATTCGCTCGGCGACAAGCTCTCCGCTCCGTTCCCAATCGATCGAAGCCTTCCGGTAGCTCCTGTCCGTTCGGATCAGCTCGCGCGCATCCCCGAGTTTAGCAGGAATTCCCGATTCCTTCAGGTAGGAAGTGACGAGCCTGACGGCGGCCAATTCGCCCATGGAGACGATCCGGTCATACTCAAAATCCCCGTCCTCCGCCGGGACCTCCTGAAGCTTCCGGACCGTATCATCGAACACCGATAGGACAAGGTCAATAGCCGGGTGATTCCGACCCTTGAAGAGCTCCCTGACGACCTGCTCATGTTCCTGCCGGATCGCTTCCAAACGGTCGAAACGATCAGTTCTGCCCTCCATATAAGCCCTGTGGACCTCTTCGAGGCCATTGGTGGTCTTGCCCATGGCCGAAAGGACCACGACCAAGGGGCGATCTCCCGATTCCCGAAGAATGGAGACCAGGTTCCGGATCCCCTCCGCATCCTTGACCGAAGCACCGCCGAACTTGTAAACGTTCATGCCTTTTGATCGTTCAACATAACCCATGGTCGGGGCAAGGGTCTCAATGCCCATGCACCGGATCCGATCCCTCAAAGAAATTCAACATTTGGCAACCCATCGTGCAACAATTTTAGTAAGAGTTGCACTAGAACCTTGAATCTGACCCGTAATTTTGCCCTTTCCAAGATCAGAACAATGAAACTGAACTATCGGGAAATGGGCGAAGGTCAGCCGATGATGATCCTCCACGGCCTGCTGGGTTCGGCGGACAATTGGCAAACCCTCGGGAAAAAGCTCGCTGAGGATTTCCACGTGTTTTTGGTCGACCTCCGCGGCCACGGCCGATCGCCAAACGATGAGGACCTTTCCTTCGAGGCCATGGCCGGTGACATTCAAGAATTGTTCCAAGACCGGGGCTTGAGCAATGGCATCCTGGTCGGGCACTCTCTGGGGGGAAAAGTGGCTATTCGCTTCGCCCAGACCTGGCCCGATCTTCTGGACAAATTGGTGGTCGCGGATATCGCCCCAAAAGCCTACCCGGTCCACCACGAGGCCATCCTGGACGCCATGGAGAGCATCGACCTGGATGCCATTAAGAGCCGTGGTCAGGCGGACAAGGCCCTGGCCGAACAGATCCCCGCCTGGGGTGAACGCCAGTTCCTCCTCAAGAACCTCTATTGGAAAGAAAAAGGACGCCTGGGCTGGAAAGCGGACCTCCAGGCCATTCGCAGGAACATGAAAGAGATCGGGAAGTCGGTGGCGGACCAAAAAGTGACCGTCCCGACCCTCTTCATGCGGGGTGAGAACTCGGATTACATCCAGGACACGGACAAAACCGCCATTCGGGAGCAATTCGACCAGGTCCGTTTTGCCACCATTCGCGGCTCAGGCCATTGGGTCCACGCCGAGGCCCCTGAGCAATTCCTGGCAACCTTGCAGGGTTTCCTGGAATAATCGGAGCTCGTACCCTCAAATGGTTCGAGCAGGGAGCGCAGAGGGAACACAGAGGCCGCAACGGTTTTTTGATCAGATGGTCAGGGATCGGACGGCCAAGAATTTCGAGCGCAGATCGTTCAGATCCGGAATTTACAGGCAAGCACTAAGGACGATCCTGTCCCTCTCCGATGGACTCGATCCGCTTCAAGGCCCCTTCCCCTGTCTTCTTCTCGGTCAAACTGTAGTAATGAAAACCCATGAGCAGGACAAAGATCCCGTTGGCCATCGTGGAAAGAAAACCCCCGAGGACCGTTGTAAGGCCGAGGAGCAGTGAAGATTCCGGTATACTATCCATACCGGCCATCATGGAAGACCAGGTCAAAAGGTAGGTGGGGACCATAAAAATAAAGGAAGCCATCGCGATCAGGACCATGGAGATAAAAGAATAGAGCCAGGTCTCCCAGAATTCTCCTTTCATAAGCTGAAAAGACCGACCAAAGGCCGAGAAGACGGGAAGGTCCCTACGCAGGATCAGAAAAAGGGTACAGACAATGGCAAAGCCGAATGGGGGGATCAGGATCAGCAGGCCAACGAAGAAGATCAGAAACGTTATCCCAGTAAGCAAAGGGGCACTCACCCCAAAGAGCACAAAGACCAGGGTCAGGATCATCACCACCGGCACCAGGATCAGTCCAATTCCCAGCATACCACCAAGAATTCGCCCAACATCACGTTTGACCCACTCCCTGAGGGTCTTTAAAGAAAGCTCTTCATCTCCCTTTTCTTCATAGACCAACAAGTAATCGATCACGGTACTGTAAAGCACGCCCTGGGCTACAAAGCTTGCCGCGATCACCAAGAGGACGATCATCAGATTCCCCTCCAGGATAGAAGACCCCATCTGTCCCGTTTCCAACAAGCGGGCCTGATAGATCCCGTTGAGGACCGAGGCCAGAAGAATGAACGGACCCGCGATGAACAGGAGAGCGCTCCCGAAATTCCGGAAACGGTTCCGCAACAAGGCGAAAGCTTCGTTAAAGTTGCTCGAGAAATCCCGCCCCTTCAGTAGCTCGATGCTTTCTTCATCTTTCATGATGGCTTTTTTTAAGAAATCCCTGTTCAGAGTGGATGCGGGCGGGAACATAAAGAAAATACCAGGCAACAATGGCCAGCGACCCGCCGATGATCAACACCCGCAAAGGATCGGGCATACCGGTATAACGGCTAACATAAGCTTCGATGAAGCCCGCGGCCAGGAAAAAGGGCAGCGTTCCAAAGACGATCTTCACCCCTTTCCGTCCGTTCCGTTTCAGGGACGTCATCCGGGGATAGGTCCCCGGAAAGAGCCATCCTTTCCCGAGCAGGATCCCGGCCCCACCCCCGATCACGATCGAGCTGATCTCGAAGGTCCCGTGCAACCAAATGATGGACCAGGCCTCCCAGGTCACATCGTATTGATGGAAGAAGTAAAGGAAGGTGCCCAGCATGATCCCATTGGTCAGGAGAATGTATGCCGTACCCAATGTGGCCAGGATGCCAAAGGCAAAAGCGATAAAGGCCACGCGTACATTGTTGATGGTGATACCAAGGAAGGATACCGCCTTTTCTCCACCCTTGTAAATGGCCGCGGGATCGCCGCTTCGAATGTTCTCTATGGTCTGATTGACGTAAGCGGGACCAAGAATGATGTTCGCGAAACTGCTGTCATAGGCCTGAGAGATCACCCCGATCCCCACCGCGAGAAGGAAGATCCCGAGGGCCGTGCCCATGGCGGGAAAGCTATCCGAAATGAGGGCTGGTAATTCCCGGCTCCAAAATTCAAGAACCCGGCTCTTGCGTTCGCGTTTGTTCCGGTAAATGACTCGGTATATCCGGCCGGTGAGCTCATTGAGATACTGTTCCGTGCGGCTTTCGGGATAGAAGGTGCGGGCGTAGGCAAGGTCGTCATTGAGCTCGATAAAGACCCGGGCCAGTTCATCGGGGTCCGTCTCTTGAGCCCGCTGGATGAGGGACTCGAAGCGCTTCCATTTGCGCTCATTGGACCGTAGAAAAGTGACCTCTTTCATTTTGCCGTACGAGCTTTCCCGATATTTGGTAAATTTAAGGGATATTGCGGATCTCCCTTTCGGGTCCGTACCCAGCTCCTTATGAACGGATCCCGCGGAGCGGCTTTTGTTTTAGGACTTTGGGCAAGGGGTCATGCAGGGGATTCAGTTACAGACCAGCCAGAATGTGACCATCGATCAGGAGATCGCCGGGATCGGGGATCGGATCGTGGCCACTTTCATCGATTACGTGATCTTTTTGGCCTACCTCTCCCTGATGTCCTATTTTGCCAGTGAAATGGGATGGAATTTTCTGTTCTCGGGTTTCGGCCCTCTCCTGCTGATGCTTCCCATCTTCCTTTACGACCTTTTTTGCGAGGTCTTTCTCGAAGGTCGGAACATTGGAAAGCTGGTCATGAACACTCGCGTGGTGCGATTGGACGGCTCACCCCCGGCCCTGAGCCATTATCTGATACGCTGGGCGCTGCGGATCGTGGATTTTCTTCCGGCATACTGGGCCGCAGGGACGGTCACCATCCTGGCCAATGGACGGGGGCAACGGATCGGGGACCTCGTGGCGGGGACCACCGTGATCAAGACCGCCCAGCGAACGGACCTGAACGATACGATCCTCAGCCGGGTAGATGCGGATCACGAGGTCCAATTCCCCGAAGTCAGGGACCTCAGGGATCAGGACATTCGGACCATGCTCGAGATCATACAAAGCGCCGAAAAGAACAAAAATCCCCGTTTGCTGCGGCCCCTGGCCAAAAAACTCCGAAGCTCCCTCGCTGTCTCCACAGAAATGAACGACAAGGACTTCCTTGAAACCCTGTTGAAGGACTATGCCAACCTGGATTATCCGGGGAATGGGGACGGGACGGTGAAACCATGATCGAAATGAACAATTTTTACCCTGCATGCCCGTATACCGATCCCTTCATTCATCACTCATAACAGCCCGTACCAATAACCCAGGATCGACACCGAAACGACGAGGTATATGGCCGTGAGCGGGGCACCGATCCGGAAGAAATCGCCAAATGAATAGCCCCCCGGCCCGTAAACCATGAGATTGGTCTGATACCCCACCGGTGTGATGAAGTTGGCTGCTCCCCCGTATGCTACAGTAAGGACAAAAGGGGCCGAATCGATCCCCAAATTCTGGGAGACCGGGATCACGATCGGGAGAATAATGGCAACGGCCGCCTTGCTCGTCATAAAGGCGGATAAGAGGTTCGTGATCAGGAATATGGCTGCCAGGAGCCCGATATTCCCAAAGGGTTTGGCCAATCCGATCACCCCATTCGCCACCAACTCCGCCAAGCCCGAGTTCACCATGGCTTTGCCGAGGGCCAGCCCCAGGGCGATCACCAGGACCAGATGAAAATCGATGCTGTTGCGGATCTCTGTGGGATCGGTCACGCCCAAAAGGATGGTCAGAACAAGCAGGACGGAGAGGGGAATGAAAAGCGGGAGGGTCCCGGTGACGGCTAACACGATCGACGTAAGCAAGCCCCCAAGGAGGAGGGCCACCTTCCAGGTGTCGATATTGTGTACGCGGTAAGCCATGGAGAGCAAATAAAAGGCCGGATCGTTCTCCACCCTTTTCTGGAAATCCTTCCCAGCCAGGACCAACAACACATCACCCGGACGCAACACCTGTTTGCCGACCTTACCCCGCACCTCTTCCCCATTGCGGTGAATGGCCAGGATCGCACCATCGTAGCGGCCCCGGAAGTCGGTATCCTTGACCCGCTTCCCGGCCAGGTTGGAATTCTGGGAGATAACCACCTCCACAATGTCGTTCTCTTCTCCCCGGGGAATGTCACAGGCCCGGGGAAGGGAAAGTCCGTCTTTCCCATCGGCGAGTTCGGAAATGCCCTCCGTGATCCCGGCAAAAAAGAGCACATCCCCTTCCTGCAGGACCTCTACGGGTGATACGGGACTGATATAGCGCTCGTAGCGCATGATCTCGACCAAATAAACACCGGAAAGGTTCCGCAACCCAGCTTCCTCCACCGTTTTTCCGATCAACGGAGATCCCGGTTCGATGTGGGTTTCCAGGAAATATTGCCGCTCCCGGCCCATCAGTTCCCCCATGGGATCTTTGGTGTGGGGAAGGAGTTTATCACTGAAAAAGGTCAGGAAGAAGACCCCGATCAGGAGCATGGGCAAGCCGGCCGGGACGAAATCGAAGATCCCGAGGCTCTCCGCCCCGTTCTCCACAGCAATGCCGTTCACGATCAGGTTCGTCGACGTCCCGATCAGGGTAACACAACCCCCGAGTATAGAGGCGAAGGAAAGGGGGATCAGAAAGCGGGACGGAGCCTGGCTGTTCTCCTTGCACCACTTTTGCACATAAGGGATCAGCATGGCCACGATGGGCGTATTGTTGAGGATCCCGGAAAAGACACCGACCCCGCTCATAAGCTTGAAGCGGAATCCCATGACGCCATCATCCTTGCTGAACATCCGCCGGAAAAAACCATCGATCATGCCGGTCTTCTGAAAAATATTGCTGATCACCAACAAGAGCACGATCACCCCGAGGCTCTCATTGGCAAAGCCTCCAACAGCTTCCTTCGGTGTAATGATACCGGCCGCAACAAGGGCGGTAATGGCGACGAGGAAGGTCACTCCTGAGCGCAGATACCCCTTGTAAAGAAAGAGGATCAGAAAGGCCAGAACGATGAATACGAAGATCTGCTCGAAGGTCATGGACGCAGGCATGAAGGTCCGGGTGGCTCAAAAATAATCCTCCGGAACAAATCCGCTCATGGCTGGCCCGGATTTCCTTCAAGGATCAGTTTGATGGTCTGCGAAAGTCCCCGCGGGGTCTCGATCCTTGCCAGGTAGACGCCGGGGGCGACCGGTTGCCCCTCGTCATTCTTACCACTCCACACAAAAACGCCCGATCGTCCCGAGGCGGATCGGATGGTCCGGACCGAGCGACCCTGCAGATCGTAGACGCGCAATTTGGCCTTATCCCCTGAAAAGGGATGGGATATCTCGGTGCGGCTGTGGAAGGGATTCGGAGCCGCACGGACCTTTGCGGCTTTTTTCCCGGCCGCTTTTATACCGAGCAGCGTGGAGTCTTCAATGACCCGGACCCGTTGATCCGCTTGGACCTGCTCATGTACCTGTCGATCACCTCCCGGCCAGGTAACGATGAGGGAATCGACCATCTGATGTTTCCCCAGGCCGATCTGAAGCACACTGCTATGCTGGGAGGCATAGGTGGTACCCCCACCACTCAATTCCCGGATCCATTGGTCCTTCCCCTTGATGACCCGCAATTTTGCGCCGTAGCCATCGCGGTTGTTTTTCGTTCCCTGAAGCCGGACCTGGAGCCAATGGTTCCCGTTGTCGACCGTATTCCGGTACAAAAGCGCATGGCCCGAACTGTCCGGATCCTTTACGATCGGTTGGAGAAGGAGGTCCCTCCTTCCATCCCGGTCAAAATCCAGATAGGCACAACCACGCGTCTTCAGGGCGCTGTCCCGGATCCCGGAAGCGGCCGTGATATCGGAGAATTTTCCGCCTCCATCGTTCCGGAAGGACCGGGTCGGGTCCATTTCAGAGGTGGGAATCGTTTCTAAGGTAGCCATATAACCATTGGCAACAAAGAGGTCCTGGTCCCCGTCATTGTCGTAATCCATAAAAGGAGCCCCCCATCCCGTTGCAAGAAGGGTATCCCGACCATACTTGGACTCAACGCCCAAAGAATCGGCAATGTCCCGGTATCCGTCCTTTCGGTTTTCCAGGAGCACATTCTTCCCGATGCTCGTCACATAAAGATCGAAGTCCCCGTCCTTTTCAATGTCCCCCATGCCGATCCCCATGGAGTTGAGTTCGGCATCAAGGCCCAAAGAATCGCTCATTTCCGTGAAAGCATTTGCAGGATGGTCGTTCCGATAGTAGTGATTGGGCTCGAGCCATTGGCCGAAATCGTTCCCAACGATCAGGTCCACAGCGCCATCCCCATTCACATCGGTGAACCTGGACACCAATGTACAACCCGTGTCAGCAACACCATATTCCCGGGCCTTTTCAGAAAAGGTCTCATTGCCGTTGTTGATATAGAGAAGATTGCGTTCCCCTTCGTGGTCGTATCCCACATAATTGCCCGCACTATCCTGAATAAAACCCTTTTCCCGGACCCAATTGTTCACATAGATATCCAGGAAGCCATCCTGGTTCACATCCCCGAAACTCACGGACTGGGAACGTTTGACGGAATCCACGATCCCGGCGGAAGCGGAAATGTCCTTGAAGGTCCCGTCCCCTTGGTTCTTCAGGAGGATGTTGGGGCCCATTTTGGTGGTCAGGAAAATATCCCGGTAACCATTGTTGTTGATATCCCCTGTTCCCACACCAACGGTCGAGACCTGACCGGTCACGTCCAGACCAGCGGAAAGGCCGATCTCCTCGAACTGGCCGTTCCCTTGATTCTCATAGAGCCGGTCCCGTTCCGGGCCACCCACCATATAGACATCGGGATAACCATCGCTGTTGTGGTCGAAGACCGCAACACCCCCTCCCATTTGTCCCACGCCTGGGCACTGATAATCCATCCCCCTACTGATGCTCTCTTCAGAGAAAATGGTCTGGGCTTTGCTCTTTTGAATAGCGGCCAGACCGAGCCCCATTAAGCATAGAAGGAGATAAATGAGATGCTTTTTCATGGTCCCTTTTTTGTCAAGTTTAACGAAAAGATCCTGAATGGGTTTCACAGCACTCTATTCAACAGACCCTTTTCGAGGGACCCTCCGCGTCAATGCCGATCGTCCGGCCTTTCATTCTTTCTTCTGTTTCCCCCATTTCGACCCGGACCTTTCATCCCTTGAAAGCCCGAATTTCATTACCTTTGCAGCCGCATGGCAGAACCGCAAAACATTCACCCGATCTTCGATAAAACCCTTTCGAGAGGGGACAAGGAGAAGCTTCTCGGGCAAAAAGGCTTGGTGCTCTGGATGACCGGCCTTTCGGGTTCGGGAAAATCCACCATCGCCATTGGTCTGGAACGGGCCCTGCATGAACGGGGTTTTCTGAGCCAGACCCTGGACGGGGACAATGTGCGGACCGGCCTCAACAGCAACCTTGGTTTCACGGATGCCGACCGGGCGGAGAACATTCGCCGGATCGCGGAGGTATCGAAACTCTTCCTCGATTGCGGGATCATCACGATCAATTGCTTCGTGAGCCCGACGATCGAAATGCGTCAAAAAGCCCGGGACATCATCGGGGCAACGGATTTCCACGAGGTTTACGTCAATGCTCCTTTGGAGACTTGTGAGGAACGGGATCCCAAAGGACTTTACGCAAAGGCCCGGAATGAAGAGATCAAGGAATTCACCGGGATCAGCGCACCTTTCGAGGCACCCGCAGATCCGGCGATCGAGCTATCGACCGAGGGCCGGAGCAAGGAAGACACCACGAACGAATTGTTGGGCTACGTGCTGGAACATATCGAAAGGCAATAAATTATGCAGAAGTATCACTTGAACCATCTGAAGGAACTCGAAGCGGAATCCATCTACGTGATGCGGGAAGTGGCCAGCCAGTTCGAGAACCCCGTGTTGATGTTCTCGGGCGGCAAGGACTCGCTGGTCAGCTTTTACCTGGCACGAAAAGCCTTCTGGCCGGCCAAGGTCCCCTTCCCCCTGCTGCATGTGGACACAGGCCACAATTTCCCCGAGACCATTGAGTTCCGTGACCGCCTGATCGAACGGACCGGCGTAAAATTGATCATCGGTTCGGTTCAGCAGACCATCGATGAAGGCAAGGCGGTCGAGGAACAAGGGTACAACGCCAGCCGGAACGCCATTCAGACCACCACCCTCCTGGACACCATTGAGGAATACCAGTTCGACGCGGCCATCGGAGGAGCCCGCCGGGATGAAGAAAAAGCCCGGGCCAAGGAACGCTTTTTCTCCCATCGCGATGATTTCGGGCAATGGGACCCCAAAAAACAGCGCCCGGAACTGTGGAATATTTTCAACGGACGAAAGAACATGGGGGAACACTTCCGGGTCTTTCCCATTAGCAATTGGACGGAGATGGACGTTTGGCAGTACATCTACCACGAAGGCATCGAGATCCCTTCCCTATACTTCTCCCACAAACGGGAAGTGGTCAACCGGGACGGCGTTTATCTGGCCAATTCCGAGTACATCAAGCTGAAGGACAATGAAGAAGTGGAAGAGAAAGCGGTCCGCTTCCGCACCATTGGCGACATGACCTGCACGGGTGCCGAGGTTTCAAAAGCCCACACGGTCAAGGACATCATCGAAGAGGTCGCCGCCTCCCGGACCACGGAGCGCGGCGGAAGAGCGGACGACAAACGCTCGGAGGCTGCGATGGAAGACCGGAAGAAAGAAGGATACTTTTAGGGGCCCATCTCAGTACCCAGTACTGAGGAGATGGGTTATCCCCCAAACTCGGGAGAATTTGCCGTAAATAGGACTTCAGGGACCAGAACAAGCAAAGACACGACCATGATCAAGACCAGCGAACAAGAAGGAGAAGCGGTGGATACCGATGGCTATCTCGACATGGACCTCCTGCGCTTCACCACGGCAGGTAGCGTCGACGACGGCAAGAGCACCCTCATCGGGCGCCTATTGTACGACAGCAAGCTGATCTTTGAGGACCAGATGGAAGCCGTGGAACAGGCCAGCGAACGGAAGGGGGATGAGCACCTCAACCTGGCCCTCCTCACCGATGGGCTTCGTTCCGAGCGGGAACAGGGCATCACGATCGATGTGGCCTACCGCTACTTCGCCACCCCGAAGCGGAAGTTCATCATTGCTGACACACCCGGTCACGAGCAATACACTCGGAATATGGTAACCGGCGCCTCCACGGCCAACCTTGCCATCATCCTGATCGACGCCCGCCACGGGATGACGGAGCAGACCTGCCGCCATTCCTTCATCGCATCACTCCTGAACACGCCCCACATCGTTTTCTGCGTGAACAAGATGGACCTGGTGGACTACAAAGAGGAAACTTTCGAGTCCATCAAAGAGGAAGTGGGGGATTTCAGCTCGAAACTGGACGTCGACGACATCCGCTTCATCCCGATCAGCGCCCTGCACGGGGATAACGTCGTCAACCGCTCGGACAAGATGCCTTGGTACGAAGGCCCCACCCTCATGTACACCCTTGAGAACATCCACATCTCCGGTGATTACAACCAGGTGGACCGCCGCTTTCCCGTCCAGTACGTCATCCGCCCCCAATCCAAGGAGCATCCGGATTACCGGGGCTACGCCGGGCAGGTGAGCGGTGGGATCTTCCGCGAAGGCGACGACGTGATGGTGCTCCCCTCTGGCTTTACGTCCCGGATCAGCGCCATCGACCTGAACGGCGAAAAGGTGACCGAAGCTTTCCCTCCCATGTCCGTGACCCTGCGTCTGGAAGACGACCTCGACGTGAGTCGCGGCGACATGATCGTTCGGGAGAACAACGCCCCCCGGGCCGATCAGGACCTCGACATCATGCTATGCTGGATGTCCGAGCAGCCCATGAACCCCAAGGCCAAATATGCCCTGAAACATACCACCAAGGACGCCCGCTGTGTGGTCAAAGAGGTCAAGTACAAGATCGACATCAACACCCTCCATCAGGTCGAAACGGATGACTCGCTCAAAATGAACGAGATCGCCCGCGTCTCGATCCGAACGACAGCCCCCTTGCTCGTCGATCCCTATTCACGGAATCGACTGACCGGCAGCCTTATCCTGATCGACGAGGCCACGAACAATACCGTGGCTGCGGGGATGGTGTTGTGAGGGCGGTGTTCGGGGTTAGTTCAATTGGAACTTGACGGGCAACTTGTAATTCACCCGCACCTTCTTGCCCCGCTGTTCACCGGGTTTCCAATTGGGCATGTTCCTGACCACCCGCTTGGCTTCTTCATCGCAGCCCGCACCAATACCCCGGAGCACTTTAACGTTGGTGATGGAGCCGTCCTTTTCCACGGTAAAAGAAACATATACCGTTCCGGTCACACCTGCATCCTTGGCTTTTGAAGGGTATTGGATGTGCTCACCAAGGTACTTGAACATCTTCTGCTTGCCACCGGGGAATTTGGGCATTTCCTCAACAACGCTGAAAACTTTCTCTTCCTTGACGTTCTCTTCTTCTTCTGCGCCGTCAAAGTCGATCTCACTGCTCTCATCGATCTCCATGTCGGAGACATTGAGCTCATCCTCGATATCCTCCTCTTCTTCGACGACCTCGATCTGGGTGGTCTTCTTGGGCTTGGGTTTGGGCTTTTCGGGCTGACTGGGTGGCACCTTTTCCTGTTGCATAAGGTCCAGATCGAGCTTTTGTTCTTTTATCTTCTCTTTTTCATAGACGGTCCATTCAAAGGCCATCAAGACGATCGCCAGCGAGGTCAGGAATCCGGCCACCAAGAAGGTCGACCGTCGCTTTTCGAGATTCGCTTCGTCACTCTTTTTGCTATCCATAAGAGAAGCCTTTTTCCTTTTACCAAATTACAAAAATTGTGCCGACCGATCCTTCAGTATGGGAGATTATTGCCGTATATCACCCGGAAGGCCACGACCCCCAGCAAAGCACCCAGGGCATTTCCCAACATGTCGTAGACCTCCAGATCCCGGTCGACAAAGAGCAGCCGTTGACCGATCTCGATCAGGACCCCATAAAGCACCGAGACCAATACGGTAAAGCTCTTTGCATAATAACGCAGGATCCCGGAGCTATGTTGTTTAAGGTGCCCCACGATCATCAATACCGTAAGAATGGCGAACATCCCAGCGTGGGCCAACTTATCGAGATGGAGGAAGTCCCAGTAGCTGGTGTCGGGAAGATTTTCCCCCGGAATCCCGCAAAGGAGCAGGATCATAGCCGCCCAAAGGAAGGCCGGGAGGTTGTGTTTCCAGTACATGGGGAAGGGATTTTTGCGATCCCGGTTAGTTCGGGGTATGGGGGGCGGACGACCAAAGCCGGTCCTATTCCACGAGCTCCTTGTACTGAGCGGCGGTCATAAGGTCGTCAAGCTCGGACTTATCCGACATTTCCACCTTGACCATCCAGCCTTCCCCGTAGGGGTCCTGGTTCACCTTTTCCGGAGCCTCCTCGAGGTCCGGGTTCACCTCCCTGACCGTCCCTGAGCAAGGCATGAAAAGGTCGGAGACGGTCTTGACCGCTTCCACGGTCCCGAAGACCTCCTCTTTATCGAGTTCCTCGCCTTCCGTTTCGATCTCGACGAAGACGACATCCCCGAGTTCTCCCTGGGCATAGTCCGTGATCCCGATCACGGCCGTGCCGTTCTCGACGCGGACCCATTCGTGGTCTTTCGTGTATTTCAGCTCCTCCGGCGTTTTCATGGTGCTTTTGGATTTGGGGGTCAAAATTACATTTTTTTGAAAGGTGGGGGTGGGTGATGGTTTGACAGGGGGAAAAGGGGCACTCGGCACTGGGCATTAGGCAATAGATGGATTTTG
>CAYVSK010000049.1:0-10132 GCA_964453635.1 uncultured Weeksellaceae bacterium
ATGACGCTCATGTGTTGAGCATGTCGTGGGGCGGAGGAGGTTCTTCCTCGACTCAGCGCAACGCCATAGACAATGCCACCAGTCAGGGGACCATTTGCATCGCTGCGGCCGGGAACGATGATACCAACTCCCAGTTCTACCCGGCGGGTTACGACAATTGCATTTCCGTTGGGGCGACCAACAAAAGCGACGGTAAGGCGAGCTTTTCCAACTACGGTTCTTGGTTGGACATTTCTGCCCCTGGAGTTGATATTCTCAGTACGGTACCCGGGAATTCGTACAGCGGTCTACAGGGCACCTCGATGGCCTGCCCGAACGTTGCCGGCCTTGTTGGTTTGATGTTATCGCTCAATCCGGACATGACGAAGAGCCAAGTGGAGGATTGCCTCTACAATACGGCGGCGTCCATAAACTGGCAAGGAGGTGCGGGCCGGATCGATGCAGAAGCTGCGATGCAATGCGTTCAGAACAAGCTTGACCGGCCTCCGAAGGCTGATTTCGAGGCGAACCTGACGACCATTCTCGAAGGCGAGTCGGTGAATTTTACGGACCTCTCGAAATATCAACCGAACAGTTGGGACTGGACCTTCAACGGAGGCAATCCGGGTAGTTCGACGGACCAGAATCCCAGTAATGTGACCTATAGCACGGCGGGTACCTACGATGTGAGCCTGACGGCTTCGAACGCCAATGGTACGGACGACACCACGAAGACCGATTACATCGAAGTTCTTAAAGAAGTCACGGTGGATGGTGAAGTGATCGAGGGATGTACGCAGAATGCTGTGGAAAATGCTATGGTGATCGTTGAGAACGCCGATCTCAGTGATACAGCGAGCACGGACGCCAATGGGAACTTCTCGGTCAGCGTGGCCGAGGGGACCTACGACGTGATCGTGAGCAAATGGGGTTACGAGACGAAGGTTAAGAACAAGCAGTTCGATGCCAACAACAAAAGCGTTACGGTAGAACTCCAGAAAGGGTATATGGACGATTTCTCCCAGGACAAAGGTTGGACAACGGCCATTAACGACCCCAACGTTGATGTAGGGCGCTGGGAACGGGGAGAACCCAATGGTGTGGAGAACAATGGTACCTTGACCACACCGGATAGCGATGTGCCCGAAGATCGGGGTAAAAAGGCCTATGTAACAGGCAATAAGGCCAATGCCAGTCCAGGGGATGATGATGTGGACAATTCTGTGGTCACGCTGAGCTCTCCCCAGATGGACCTCTCGAACATGGACGATCCGACGCTGGCATTTTCTTTCTGGTTCTTTAATGACTATGGGAATGGTACCCCGAACGATTCCCTCGTTGTGATCATCGACAATGGAAATAAGTCCGTAAGGGCTGTTCGCTATACCCAGTCAATGTCTGTATGGCGCAAGGACCAGGTCAAGATCACGGACCATGTGGCCCTGACCTCCAATGTTCAGGTCTCATTCGAAGCCTCTGATGTTGATGGGGAGGATCAGAACGTGGTCAATGCCGCCATCGATAGTTTCCGCGTCACGGGCTCGAGCAGTGGTTCGATCTCGGCTGGGATCGATGCCGATACAACGACCGGCTGTGAAGGTCTCACCGTGAATTTCACGGGAAATCCTTCCTCAGCGACATCCTATGAATGGGATCTGCCCGGCGGGAATCCGAACAGTTCCACGTCAAAGGATCCGTCGGTTGATTACGATACGGCCGGCACCTACGATGTGCAGTTGATCGCAAAAGATGGTTGTACCGGGGCGGCGGATACCCTGACCAAATCCTCCTACATCGATGTGAGCTCCGCACCAGGTGTAACGGCTTCCGCTTCCGAGGATAGTGTTTGTTCCAGTGCGACTGTTGACTTGAGTGCCTCTTCTCCCGATTCCCCGGGTTATGAATGGTCCGGTTCGGGACTGAGTTGCACCAACTGTCAGAATCCCACTGCTACCGTGAATTCAACCACGACTTACGTGGTGACGGCCTCCAACAACAATGGCTGTAGCAATGAGGATAGCGTTACGGTGGTCGTGGATAACTCCAGCAGTGCCACGGCCTCTTATGATGCCTCGGCCATGACCGTCTGTCAAGGAGACTCGGTGGATTTTGACGGAACCATTTCCCAAAATGCTAGCTCCTATGATTGGACCTTCAATGGCGGGTCGCCGTCCACGAGTACCGATGCCCGACCATCGGTCAAGTACGATCAGACGGGTACCTACGATTTTACCCTGACCGTATCCAATTCCTGTGGCACGACGGACGATACGACGGGTACCATTGAAGTGACGGACAATACCCTCGCGGTGGATTATACGGCCTCCAGCACGACCGTTTGCGAAGGGGAGACCGTCGATTTCGATGCGAGTGGTTCCTCCAACGCGACGGATTACGACTGGACCTTCAATGGCGGGGATATTTCATCCTCTACCCAGCCGGCCCCCTCTGTTACTTACACAAGCAGTGGAACGCACTCGTTCAGCCTAACGGTCACCAACGCTTGCGGAAAAGAGAAGGATACCAGTGGGACGGTGACGGTAAACCCGAAACCCACGGGAAGCGCTTCACTTTCTTCCAGCAGCGTTTGTGTCGGTGGTAGCGTTCAGTACGATGCTTCAGGTTCCACCGACGCTGACAGTGTCCGTTGGACCTTCCAGGGTGGGGATAAGAGTTCCTCAATGATGGAACAAGTGACCGTCAACTACGACCAGGAAGGGACCATGACCTACACGCTCGAAGCATTCAATTCCTGTGGTGTTGATTCCGTATCCGGAACCATCGAGGTCAACCCCGAACCGACGGCGGCCGCTACTGTCGATATGAATACCGTTTGCGAAGGTCAGAGCGTTCAGTTCGATGCTTCGGGTTCCCAGGATGCCAATAGCTACGACTGGAGCTTTGATGGGGGGACACCTGCCACCTCCCAGCTGGAGAAACCCTTCGTTCAATACGACAACAAAGGGGTCTACGGCTACATGCTGGTCGTTTCCAACGATTGCGGTTCCGACACCGTCAACGGTTCCATCAACGTTGAGGAATGCACGGCCATTGAAGAGCAGGATGGGGAAAGTCCCTTTGCAAGCTACTTCGACCCGGTCGGCAACAAGGTGGTCGTTTCCACTGGAGGTGAAGAAGTGCAGAAGGTGGAGCGCATCGAAGTCGTGAACAGCACTGGGCAGGTGGTGACCTCCCTCCAACCTTCCGATAAGACCCGTTGGGAAGTGGACATGACCGCTGAAGCCGAAGGCATATACTTCCTTCGGGTCATCAGTGAAGCAGGTGTTCATAAGAACAAGTTCGTGAAATAAAAAGGCTTTTCCCTTCGGGAAACGTCTTGGTTGGTCATGGAAAAAGGGCCGCTCCGGAAAGGGGCGGCCCTTTTTTTAGCTTCGATACATTTATTGTTATGCGTGCATATAGATTTGCTTATATTGGCCCCGCGATCATGACACCCGAAGAAACCTTTGATTTTCATATCCGCTGGGCTTGGCACAAGATCGCCAGGATATATAATGCACGGGCTACGGGCTATGGGAAGGATTTTACCATGTCCATGGGCTACATGTTACTGAATATTGACCCCGAAGAGGGAACCCTTTCGACCAAATTGGGCCCCAAAATGGGCATGGAACCCACGAGCCTGACCCGGATGATCAGTTCCATGGAAGAAAAGGGCCTGATCAAAAGGGTGCCCGACCCAGGCGATAAAAGAAAGGTTTGGATCGTGATGACAGAGATGGGACAAGAGGGAAGGAATGTGGCCAGACAGACCGTAAGGGAATTCAACGAAAAGCTAAATAAAAAATTGAGCACCAAGGAAAAAACCGACTTTTTCCACACCATCCAAAAGATCAACAGCATCCTCGACAACGAAAACATATTCGACCATGAAGGAGAAACGGAACATTGAAAAGGTGGCCGTACTGGGGTCCGGCGTAATGGGGTCACAGATCGCCTGTCACCTGGCCAATATTGGCTTTAAGGTCATTTTGTTGGATATTCTGCCGAAGGCGCCCAATGAAAAAGAAGAGAAAAAGGGCCTAAGCATTGAAGATCGCGCCGTGCGGGATCGGGTCGCCAATGATGCCCTAAACAAGGCTGTCAAAATGAACCCTTCCCCCGTCTTTAGCAAGTCGGTGCTGGATCGTATAGAAACCGGGAATTTTGAGGACGATCTCGAACGGATCGCGGATTGTGATTGGTCCATCGAGGCCATCGTGGAGGATCCCAAGATCAAAAAGGAATTCTACGACCGGGTCGAAGAATGCCGGAAGCCCGGGACCCTCTTCACGACCAATACCTCTGGTATCCCCATTCACAAGTTGAGTGAAGAAAGGGGTGCGGATTTCAGGAAACATTTCTTTGGTACCCACTTCTTTAATCCCCCCCGTTATTTAAAACTCCTTGAAATTATCCCCGCTCCTGATACCGATCCCGATATCCTCGACTTCTTTATGGAGTTCGGGCATCGGGAGCTCGGTAAGACCACCGTCAAGTGTAAGGATACACCGGCTTTCATTGCCAACCGGGTCGGGGTCTATTCCATCATGGACCTCTTCCATATCGTGAAGGATATGGGCTTGACCGTCAATGAAGTTGACAAACTTACCGGCCCCGTTCTCGGTCGTCCCAAATCCGCCACCTTCCGCACATGTGACGTGGTCGGGCTTGATACCCTGGTGAACGTGGCCAAGGGCCTTAAAGAGAATTGCCCCGAGGATGAGGCCAACGACCGCTTCACCATCCCGGATCATGTCCAAAAGATGGTGGACAACAACATGCTGGGGAGCAAGACCGGCCAGGGATTTTACAAGAAAGTGAAAGATGACCAGGGAAAAAGCCAGATCCTCGAATTGAACCTGGATACACTTGAGTATCAAGACAAATCAAAGGTCTCTTTCCCTTCCCTTGATATGGCCATGCAGCAGGAAAGCGTGCCGGATCAGATGCGAACGCTTTTCAAGGGAGAGGACAAGGCCGGAGAATTCACGCGGCGCTCCATGATGGGCCTTTTTAAGTACGTTTCCAACCGGGTTCCAGAGATCGCGGATGAGGTCTACAAGATAGACGACGCGCTGCGGGCTGGGTTCGGATGGAAGTTCGGCCCCTTTGAGACCTGGGATATTCTTGGCGTAAAGAAGGTCGTGGAGAAGATGGAAGAAGCCGGTGAGGCACCAGCGGCCTGGATCAAGGAAATGCTGGACCAGGGATTCGACCGCTTTTATA
The DNA here is from genome assembly GCA_964453635.1 of uncultured Weeksellaceae bacterium. Lineage (GTDB taxonomy): Bacteria > Bacteroidota > Bacteroidia > Flavobacteriales_D > CAYVSK01 > CAYVSK01. The sequence goes on from CAYVSK010000049.1 coordinate 5,209, forward strand.
AGACTGAGGACGGGAAACGCTTCTACTACGACCAGAACAAGGGAGATTATGTGCCTGTACCTGGTAGCGGCGACCTGATATCCCTCAGTGACCTTTCCGATGACCGGGTCCTCTGGAAGAACAGTGAGTCCACCATCACAGATATCGGGGATGGGATCCTGAACGTCTCCTTTCATTCCAAGATGAACGTGATCGGCGGGGAGATCCTCAAAGGATTGAACCAGGCCATCGATATGGCTGAAAGCGAATACGCTGGCGTGGTGATCTCCAATGAGGGAGACAACTTCTCCGCTGGTGCCAATGTGGGATTGATCCTTATGATGGCGGCTGAACAGGATCTCGATGAGCTCGACATGGCGGTCCAGCAATTTCAGCGTACGATGATGCGGATCCGTTATTCCTCTGTGCCGGTCATTGCTGCTCCCCACAACATGGCACTGGGGGGTGGATGTGAACTATGTATGCATGCGGATAAGGTGATCGCTCATGCCGAGACCTATATTGGCCTTGTGGAATTCGGTGCCGGTTTGATCCCTGGTGGTGGAGGGACCAAGGAGTTCGCTATGCGTACATCTGATGAGATCCAGAAAGGGGATGTGCGGGTCAATGCCCTACAAAACCGTTTCTTGACTATCGGTCAGGCAAAAGTTGCGACTTCGGCCATAGAGGGCTTTGAACATGGATATTTGAGAAGGGGGCAGGATGAGGTCATCATGAGCCGCGACCATCAATTGACCTATGCCAAGGATATGGCCCTGGATCTGCTCGAGAAAGGCTATGTGAAGCCGGCTAAAAGGAAAGACATACAGGTGTTGGGGAATGAGGGGCTCGGTATCGTATACGCCGGGGCGGATGCAATGAGGACCGGGAATTACATTACAGACCACGATCAAAAGATCTCCGAAAAACTCGGATGGGTCATGTGTGGTGGGGACCTGGCCTATCCCATGGAAGTTTCTGAGGAATACCTTCTTAAATTGGAAAAGAAGGCCTTTATGGAACTCTGTATGGAACAAAAGACCCTGAAAAGGATGGAAAGCATTGTGAAGACCGGTAAGCCCTTGCGGAATTGATAGAAATCGCGTTCGAAAAAATTTAGAGGTTCTAAAACACACGAAAAAAAGATTTATGGACGCATACATTGTAACACTCAAGCGATCGGCCGTGGGTAAAGCACCCAAAGGGTCCCTGCGCTCCACCCGGCCGGACGATCTGGCTGCACACGTGATTCGCGAAATGTTGGCAAGGGAAGTGCCGGACCTCGATCAGCAGCGGATCGATGACGTGATCGTGGGTAACGCAACGCCGGAAGCTGAACAGGGGCTCAATGTGGGGCGGATGATCTCCCTGATGAGCCTCGATAATGAAAAGGTCCCCGGAATGACCGTGAACCGGTACTGTGCCTCCGGGTTAGAGACCATCGCCATGGCCTCTGCCAAGATCCATTCCGGCATGTCGGATTGCATCATCGCCGGGGGCGTGGAAAGCATGTCCCCGATGCCTTTTGGAGGATGGCGTATCGTGCCGAACCCAAAGGTGGCAAAGGAACATCCCAGTTGGTATTGGAACATGGGCCTGACGGCTGAAGAGGTGGCCAGGGAATACAATGTTTCCCGGGAGGATCAGGATCGTTTCGGTCTTCAGTCCAATCAAAGGGCCATCCAGGCGATCGATGAAGGGAAATTCCAGGAGGAGGTCATCCCGATCGATGTTGAAGAGACCTACGTGGATGAGAAGGACGAAAAGCAAACGCGCCAATTCACTTTCGATACGGAGGAAGGCCCCAGAAGGGGTTCGTCCATGGAGCAAATGGGAAAATTGAAGCCGGTATTCCAGCAGGACGGAACCGTAACGGCCGGAAATGCTTCACAAACCTCTGATGGTGCCGCCTTTGCCGTTGTTATGTCCGAACGGATGGTGAAGGAGCTCAACCTCGAACCGGTCGCCCGATTGGTCTCTTATAAGGCCGTGGGCCTCGAACCCCGGATCATGGGAATGGGGCCTAGGTACGCGATACCTTCCGTGCTCGAGGATGCGGGCATGAAATTGGCGGACATTGAGCAGATCGAATTGAATGAGGCGTTCGCATCCCAGGCCCTTGCCGTGATACGGGAACTGGAACTCGATCAGGAGATCGTCAATGTGAACGGTGGAGCTATTGCAATGGGCCATCCCCTTGGTTGCACGGGAGCCAAATTGAGTGTCCAGTTGGTGCACGAAATGCGACGAAGACAGCAAAAGTACGGCATCGTGACAATGTGTGTCGGTACGGGCCAAGGCGGTGCCGGAATAATTGAACGATTGAATTAATAAGTCGGATCCCATCCGGCCCAAAAAACAAGGACCATGTCAACCGATACCAAAAAAACGGCCTTAAAAGGTGGAGAATTCCTCGTTAAGGACACACCGGCCAGCGACATTTTCATTCCGGAAGAGTGGAGTGAAGAACAAAAGATGATCGAACAGACCTGCCGGGATTTCATCGAAAAAGAAGTGACCCCCAAGCTCGACCGGATCGATCAAAAGGAGGAGGGATTAATGCCTTCCCTTATTGAAAAAGCCGGTGAACTGGGCATCCTTGGTCTACACATTCCCGAAGAGCTCGGAGGTGCCGGCCAGGACTTTGTGACTTCTATGCTATCCACGGAGGCCACCGGTAACGGCCATTCCTTCGCAGTGGCCATGTCCGCCCATAACGGGATCGGTACCTGGCCCATTCTTTATTACGGGAATGACGAACAGAAGAAAAAATATATCCCTAAACTTGCCTCGGGGCAATCGAAAGCCTGCTATTGTCTGACCGAGCCATGAGCCGGCTCTGATGCGAACTCGGGCAAGACCAAGGCCACGCTCTCAGAGGATGGTGAGCACTACATTCTGAACGGCCAGAAAATGTGGATCACCAACGGCACTTTTGCCGATATCTTCACGGTATTCGCCAAGATCGAGGATGATGAGAACCTGAGTGCTTTTATCGTCGAGAAAGGGTTCGAGGGGGTATCGACCAACCCCGAGGAAGAGAAAATGGGCATCCGGGGTTCCAATACCTGCCAGGTCTTCTTCGAGGATGTGAAGGTTCCAAAGGAAAACCTCTTGTTCGAACGCGGAAAAGGCTTTAAGATCGCTTTGAACATCCTCAATTTCGGCCGGGCCAAATTGGCGGGGGCCGCCATCGGGGGTGGCAAGGATACGATCACGAAGGCCATTCAATATGCCAATGAACGGGTTCAGTTCGATACGAAAATTGCCGATTTCGGGGCCATCCAACACAAACTCGCGGAACAGACCATTCGGACTTTTGCCGTTGAATCGGCCACCTATCGATGCTCCCAGAACATCGAGGACACCATAGCGGGACAGATCGAGGAAGGGAAGCCCGAAAGTGAGGCCAAATTGAAGGGGCTGGAAGAATATGCGGCTGAAGCGGCCATCCTGAAAGTGGGGGCTTCTGAGGCCCTGGACTATATCGTGGATGAAGGAGTGCAGATCTACGGTGGCATGGGTTTTTCCTCTGAAGCGCCCGTGGAAAGGGCCTATCGGGATTCCCGGATCAACAGGATCTTTGAAGGGACCAATGAGATCAACCGGATGCTCACGGTCGATATGTTGCTTAAACGGGCCATGAAGGGAGAGATCGACCTGATGGGACCCGCCAAAAAGATCCAGGACGAGCTCATGTCCCCGCCTGACCTCGGTGGGAACGGAAGCGATGAGTTGTTCGAAAAAGAAAGGGGATATGTAAAGAATTTCAAAAAGACCGTTCTCATGGTCGCTGGGTCTGCTGCCCAGAAGTATATGCAGGAGTTGGAGCAGGAACAGGAGATCCTCATGAACATTGCTGACCTGGCCATTGAGACCTATCTCGCGGAGTCCACGCTCCTACGGGTGGAGAAGATGGTCGGGATGAAAGGAGAAGCGGAATGTGCTTCCCAGATCGATATGATGCGCGTTTACGTCCACGAGGCCGCGGATCGGGTCCATAAAGCCGGCAAGGATGCCATGAACGCTTTTGCCGAAGGCGATGATCTCCGGATCATGCAAATGGGACTCAAGCGTTTTACCAAGACCGAACCCTATAATACCAAAGAGGCTCGTCGGCGGATCGCCCGGAAATTGAACGAAGAAGGGCGCTACTGCTTTTGATGAACGCGCTTATAAAAAGGGGGGCAGGGTATAAGGCTCGAGTCGGGACATATCCTTTTGGTGAACAACAGGATCCGGTTTGAAGTGCTATTTTATTCACAACCCCTGGTATCCGAAAAAAAAGCCTCTGCGACCCTTTCATGTATACGTTCCCGATCAGCGCTTTATGGGGCTGGATGATCGCTCTGTTGCTGATGGTGCTGAACGCATCAGCAAACGGGCCGGTGAAGGATAAAGAGGAAGAAGCTTTCATGGCTACCGATTCCATGGTCTTCCGAGGGACGGTCGTCAACCCTGAAGGCCAGCCCCTTCCTTATGTGAACGTTTACCTGAAAGGGACCACAAAGGGGACCACCACCAATGAGCAGGGAACCTTTACCCTGATATTAAAAGAAAGGGGAAAGGGGGTCCTCGTTTTCAAATACGTAGGTTACAAGAAAAGAGAGCTCGAAGTCTCACGATCCCGCACTGACTTGCGGGTCGTCATGAAAAAAGAGGACGTGGCCCTTCCTGAAGTGAAAGTGACGGCTTCTGGCCGGGACCCCGCCTATGGGATCATTGAAAAGGCCCGTGAGAAAAGAAAATACTACAGGGACCTCGTAGAATCTTATTCTGCAAGGGTTTATATGAAAGGACAGGCCCGCCTGGAGGAGATCCCCGAAGGGGATATCCCCTTGGTCAACAGTGACCGGATGCCGGATTCCTCGGATAAAGGGCTTATTTACCTCTCGGAATCCGTTTCCCGATTTCATTATCAAGAACCCGGCCAGTACAAAGAAGA
>CAYVSK010000049.1:10142-18734 GCA_964453635.1 uncultured Weeksellaceae bacterium
GTGATCCCCAACGGGGTTTCAGTATCAACCGGGCCCGATGGTGGCTCTCTTACGACCTCTACGAGAATTCGGTCGACCTGAACGTGGCTGATCGGGAATTCATTTCACCGATCGCGGCGACCTCTTCCCTGTATTACGATTATGAATTGTTGGGGACGTTTAAGGAACACGGGGAGCTCATCAACAAGATCAGGGTGATCCCCAAAAGGGATCGGGACCCCGTTTTTGAGGGAATAATTTATATCGTAGAGGATCAGTGGAATATCCACAGTGCGGATCTCCGGGTCGCAAAAAAGGCCCCAACGGACATGTTTATCGATTCCGCGGCCTTTAAACAATCCTATGTACCCGTGAACGACTCGGTTTGGATGCCGATATCCCTCGAATTGACCTATCACTACAAATTGTTCGGATATCGGGCCCGTTTTAATGCCATCGGAAGGTTCTCTGGGTATGATGTGGGTCGGGAGTTCCCGAAAGGATTCTTCAAGGATGAGGTGTTTCGCGTTTCGCAGAAAGCCACGGAAAGGGACACGAACTTCTGGACGGACGAACGCTCAGTGGTCCTGACATCCGAGGAAAGAAGAAATTACCGGGAAAAGGACAGCCTTGCAAGGATCCGGCGTACCGAGTGGTATCGGGATAGTGTTGATTCGGTCGAGAACCGCCCCTCCTTTAGCGATCTTTTTCTTGGCGGGTATACCCACGAGAACACCTTCGATAGCTTGGCTTGGGGACTGAATACAGTCACTGATATGGTCCGCTTGAACACCGTAGAAGGGTGGACGGTGGACCTTGCGCCGTATTATCGCGATTATAGTGATCCGGAGTTTGAGTTCGAGGTTTCGGGTCATTTGCGTTACGGTACTTTATCGGACCGCTTTTCCGGTCGCGCCGAAGGTGAAGTAGAATACGACCCCTTTTCTTCGGCTTCCGTTTCCATTAAAGGGGGGTCCTATCCTGTTCAGATCAATGGGAACCAACCCATATCCCCCTTTGTCAATTCTTTGTATACCCTCATCCGGAAAGAGAATTTCTTGAAGCTCTATAGGCGGAATTGGTTCTCTGTCCATCATCGGCGTGAATATTTGAATGGACTCTTTTTGGGGACCGGTTTGAGCTGGAACAAACGAGAAGCCCTCCAGAATGGCTCAAAATTCCGGAATTCCGGAAAGGATCCGGCCGATCAATGGACCCCGAATCGATTCTTCTCCACCTCCGGAAGGAGCCCTGAAAAGGCCCTGGTCTTGGAGGGAAGAGTGGAATATACCCCGCGCACGGAATACGAGCTCTATCCCAACAGGAAACGATCGCTCGGTTCGGATTGGCCGACCTTTTTTCTCGATTATCGGAAAGCTTTGGAGATCGACGGGGATCATGCCGCTTATGACAAAGTCCAGACCGGCTTTTGGGATCGCGTTGCTTTGGGACTTTTCGGGCGATCGGACTACCGGGTGATCGGTGGGAGATTCCTCAAAAAAGAAAAGGCTGCTTTTTATGACCGTTTTCACTTCAACGGAAACCGGACGTGGTTCCTCAGGCAGGGCGAGCGAATGTTCAGGACCATGGATTATTATAGCCGCAGCACTTTCTCACCTTTTGCTGCTGTCCATTATGAACACCACTTCAATGGTTTTTTCTTCAATAAATTGCCGCTATTGCGGAATACGCGTTTCCAGACCGTGATCGGGGCCAACCTTTTGTTCAGGGATGAGCTCAGTGACCACCGCGAGGTCTTTGTGGGGCTCGAGAATATCCTTCAGTGGATCCGGGTGGAACTGGCTTCTCCTTACAGGCCAGGGGAAGGCTTTGACCCAAGTTTCAGGATCGGCATTGATCAGAACTTTTAAGCCCTTTAGGAGGGCCCTACGCGGGGCATCGATCAAAGCAAGAAGAACAGGAGAAAGATGATCACGAGCAGAACAGCGATCAATTTGAACGTATTGCTGTGATCGGGGAATTCGTATCCGCAGATCGGACACTCATCGTGTTCCGACCCCACTTCCATAGCGCAGGAGGGACATTCTTTCTTTTTGGCCATTCCTGAGTATCGTAGCAGTTCTGTAGCGATAAAACAACGTTTCCCTCCGGATCGTTGTAGAAAGGTGATCAATGTCCAACCCAAAACCCTTGTAAAAAAGGTACAAGAAATAATCCTGCCCGATCTGTCACTGATCCGGCCGGATGAACTGAATTTCTGTCCGTCGGTTGACCTGATGCTTTTCCTCCGGACATTCAACCCCGTCGCTGCATTCGTTCACAAGCCCCTCCTCTCCGTGACCTTCCCCGCTTAACCGGGCCTTGTCGATCCCTCGACGGATCAGATACTGGATCACGCCCCTCGTTCTTTTTTTGGAAAGTTCCAGGTTATACGGTTTTGGCCCCCGGGAATCGGTGTAGGAATGGATCCTTAGTTCGAGCTTCGGGTTCTCCTTCAATTTCTTCCCGGTCTTTTTCAGGATCTTTGCCGATCGGGGCCGCAAGCGGGAGGAGTTGTAGTCGTAATAGATGGAGATGGTCTCCCCTTTTTCAACAATGGCCTCGAGCTTTTTATCCGTTCCTTCCCTTCTGGTCAGCCCGGACCGATCCCTTTTGAGGGGGTGATAAACGAAGGATCCACCCGCGTCCACATCCAGGCGTTCAACCACTTTCCCTTCGCGGTCGATAATGAGGACCTCCATTTCCTGCAATAGTTGGCGATCAAAGGTGTGGGCTTTAAATCGAAGGGAATCCGAAGCAGGAAGGCCGCTAAAGCGAAAATATCCATCCTCTTTCACCTCCTTCCTGAAATTTCGCCCATTATCCCCGATCGCTTCGACCCACAATTCCTCAGGAAGGGCTTTATCGTCCTCCTTGGTCCGGAGCCTCCCAAGAACTTTGGTACTTTTTGGAGGCTCGTAAACCGGGCCCGAAACGTTCACCGTGTCCGCCATGGCGAGCGCTTCTTTTTGGTCGCTCATGAGCCTTCGGTAAAGGAATTCTCCCTGCTTGTTCGGTTTGAGTTGCGCTTTGACCTTTCCTGCCCGGTCGTAGATGTAAGCAGTGAGGTCCTCTTCTGTCTCTACCTTAATGGTCAAGTTTTTGTCCAGGGGAAGCCCTTCGAATTTGAAATTGCCCTTTTCGTCCGTTGTGGTTTCATAGACGACCTCACCTTTGTCGTTCACCAGTTTCACAGAAATGTCATCCGGATGGTCGGAGGGAAGTTGGTCGTAGACCATTTGCCCTGAAAAACTTCCCGTGTTTTTCTCCATGTCCACATCCTCCTCATCCATTAATGAAAGGGTGCCGGTCTGGTCCGGTGATAGTTCCCGATAAATGAATTTACCCCGTTCGTCGCTTATGAGAAAGATCCTTTTCTTTCCCCGCTTATAGACCGTGAGCTTAAGGTCTTCCCCAAGCCTCTCCTTTAGGCTAACGGTGTAGGAATGGTCGGGAGGCAGGTCCTGGAATTTGAATTGGCCTTTTTTTCCGGTCTCGGTCGTCGCGATCACCGTTCCGCTTTCATCCACCGCTTGCACTTTGAGCCCCTTCGGCACATCCTTCTCCAATTCCCGGTAATTGAATTGGCCTTCGATATTGGGCTTTTCAACGACCACCTTCTCGATCACGCGGAACTTGAAGATGTCGTCGGAACCGATCGCGGAATCCCGGTCGGAGGAAAAATATCCCCGGCTCATGTTCTTGTTGAATACGATCCCGAAATCATCCCCCGCCGAATTGATGGACTTACCCAGATTCACGGGTTTACTCCAGGAGCCGTCGGGTTTCTCGGAGGAGATGTAAAGGTCCAATTTTCCGAAATTCTTGTCCCGCCCATTGGAGGAAAATATCAGAAGACTGTCCCGGTAGTAAGGGAACATCTCATTGCCTTCGGTGTTGATCGGGGCTCCGAGATCGATCGGTTTGCTCCAGCTCCCTTCCTTCTTTACACTATAAAAAATGTCCTTTCCGCCCTTTCCCTTCATGTCAGATGTGAAGAACAGCTTTTTTTGGTCCGGGCTGATCGTGGGATGGGCATAGGAATGTTCGGGGTCTGTGAAATCGAGTTCCCGGACCTTTTCCCATGTTTTATCCTGGTATTGAGCGGAGAAGAGGGAAGGGCGCTTGACTTCGGATTTCCCGCCTCCGGAAACGCGGGTAATGAAAGCTTTTTTCCCATCATCGGTAAAACAGAGGGGACCCGTGTGATCCCGGGTATTGATCCGGGATGATAATTGCTCGACCTTTTGGAAGTCCACAGAATCCAGAAGAGATCCCAGCTCAACCCGGAACAAGGAAAGATGAGCGTTCCTTTCCCAGCGGTTCATGCCGTAATCCAGATAATTCGATTCTCTGTTGGAGGTAAATATCAGTTTATCCTCGTATATAAAAGGGGAGAATTCCGAGGCTTCTGTATTCAGATCCGGCAGGGAGGAGACCTCAAATCTGATTCGGAATCGGTCACTGCGGAATTTTTCCGCCAGATCCTGACCACCGCCTTCCATTCCAGGTAACAATAAAGAAAAGAGGGTCAGGAAGATGGGAAAAGTCCGCATGCCAAGACTTTCGGGTTATGGGCAAAATTATAAATAGCGCGGGGAAATGGATTCCTTCCCGCTGATGTCGAGGTCCAGGCCGATAAAAGCTTCGTGTGTACCGTTGTGGTGGTCCTTTATGGAACTGAAACTCAGACCGTAGGAATAACCGGCCCGCAAATAATCGCTGATGTTGTACTCGAGGATCAGAACACCCCCCTTGTTCGAACGGTAAGAGATACCGGCCCACAGCGTTTTCCGGAATTGAGCGCTGAAGTTCAGGTCCACATTAAGAGGGGCTCCGTCGACGTATTTGATCAGGGTGGAAGGACGAAGAATGAGGTCCCGGTGGATCACAATGGCCCGACCGGCGGAGGCCATGAAGTGTCTTTTGAGCCCGAACCCACCAAGGGCCCCGTTCTCTTTGTTGAATCCGAGCCTTTGTTGGGTCAGGTGTGTGACCGATAGGCCAGCATAGAACGTATTGCTGTAATAATAGCTGCCCAGGTCGAACGTGGGTACCATCTCGGATACCTTGGAAGCCCCTTCAAGGCGGTCTCCGTTTTCCCGCATTTCCAACATGCTGCCATCCAATTCCGACACAAAAGCGCCACCGCTCAAGCCCAGGGATAATTTTCCCTTGCTAAAAGGAAGGTGATAAGCATAGGTCCCTGAAAACCCGGTGTTTTTAGTGGGGCCGATCGATGTCCGAATGGCATTGGCTCCAAGGGCGAAATTCCGACCCTTGATCGGTGTATGAGCACCGAAAGTTGACGTACTAGGGGCGCCTTTCATGCCTGCCCATTGTTCGCGATGAAGAAGGACCGTACTAAAGGTGTTCTTGGTCCCTGCCACAGCCGGATTGATGACCGCCCGGTTGAACATGTACTGGCTGTAAATGGCATCCTGCTGGCCGCTGGCTTCTTCTTTTGAGCCGAAGAGGAACAGCAGAAGAAATAGGCCCGTGAGGGGGCTCGTTTTACCGCAGGATCTCGACCCAACCATTGAACACCTTTCCTTTTTCGGGAATTTTCAGAATATAGTAATACGTGCCGGTCGGAAGTTCCCTGCCGTTCTCATTCCTTCCTTTCCAGACAACATCTTGGTTATCGTAGCCTTCGAAGCGGTTTACCCGGTCCCCCCACTGGTTGAAGATCGTGACCTTGTTGCCGGGGTATTCACTGATGTGCTCGATGTACCAGCGGTCATTGGTCCCGTCCCCGTCCGGTGTGAAGGTGTTGTAAATATGAAGACTGTCGCATTGTGCCGCTGAACGGACTTGCACGGTGACCTCCCGGTTGTATTCACAGCCTCCGTTATCCACGATCCGAACTTTGTAAGTGACGGTCTGTTGTGGAAAAGCCTTCGGTGTGGATACGTTCGTGTCGGACAGGGAAGGATGGGGTTCCCAATCATATGCATCCCCTCCGCTGCTTTGGAGTTCTATCGTATCGCCTGCACAAATGGTGGTATCCGGCCCCGCCGTTACGTTCTTTTCGGACCGAAGGACCACTGTGACCTCTCTGGCCGCTCCTTCGCAACCTTTGAGGGTTTCGGTCACGTAGAACCGGTTGGTGTCCGCTTCTAGGGAAGGCTTGAAAGTGGTGCCGGAATCCAGCGGAGTATTGAGCGCAGAATCCCCGTACCAGCGGATCACACTGTTGCTATCCGAAGGAAAGGCTTCAAGTGCTTTGACCGAATCTTCCGGGCAATAGCTGATCTGGGAAGGGGAAACCGCTGGTGCTGAAGGTGTGGGAAGAACTTCAACGACAACACTGTCTGCACTCCCTTCACATCCATTCACGGTTTCCGTTATGTAAAAACGGTATGTTCCCGGTATGTTAGGGACAGGTTGTGAAAGACCCGTGCCCACCTGATCGGTGAGGAGGGAATCGCTGTACCAACGGATCTGACCCCCGCTGGAGGGGTTTGCGGTCATGTCGGGGATGGAGTCATCCGCACAGAATGTGCCGGTCCCTTCGGCATCCGGTGCTGGTGGGGGCTTAGAGACGGATATGGTCACGGAGTCCGTATCGCTGCATCCGTTTTGATCGGTCACGGCAAGAGAGAAGGTGGTGGTCGTATCCGGATACGCGAGCGGGGATTGGATATTGGGATCGTTCAGAGCTGCGGAAGGGGTCCAGGTATAATCGGTTCCGCCGGAACCGGACAGCTGGATCGAATCACCATTACAAATTCCCTGATCTGCGCCAGCATCGGCATTCGGGGGGTCGAAAAAACCGACCACCATCGTATCCCGGGCGCTCGGACAATTACCCTGCGGCGTGTCGGAATGGAGGACGAGGCGGACCTGGCCATTTGAGGTGTCATTCGGGCCGGGAAAATACTTGGTCGTCAGCGAATCCGGGTCGGAGAAGGAGCCATCACCGGTGGAATTCCACTTGCCATCCGAAACCATGCCCCCGATCGTTCCGGAAACGGAAAGGGTTTCTGAGCCACAGATGTTTTTGTCCGGTCCTGCATTCGCGGTGGCCCCCATCTCTACGGTATAAGTAGCCGTATCCCGGCCGGAGCACCCTGCAGAATCGGATACCGTCAAATAGAGCGTAAATGTTCCCGTTGATGTCGAATTAAAGAGTGGATCGGCAATGTTCGTGTTTGATAAAGGACCTGTGTCCCCACTCCATGAATAAGTATAGGGCGGCGTTCCCCCGCTTTGCTGAGCGTTCAGGGTATCGACCTCACTCTGGCAGAAAGTGTCTTTGGGGGGATCGATCGTTGCTTTTACTGTAGAAGGTGCATCGATCCTGAAGTGGTCCGAGCTGTCCCTACATCCCAGGCTGTCCTCTGCCACGATAAAATAGGTGGAAGCCTGGAGGCTGTCCAATACGAGCGAGTCCAGAGTCGTGGTCTCACTTTTCACGGTCCCACCCGTTGCCGAATCCTTCAGGACGATCTGGTAAGGGGCTTTGCCGGAAGAAATAAGGACGTTGACCTTTCCGTCGGCGGCTCCCTTGCAACTGATATCCTGGGGCGTTGTGGACACCCGCAGGGATGGTTGAACGGGGATGTTCCGGGCGAATTCTGAGCTGTTGGTATTGTCCAGGTCGGTCACCATGGCGGTTAGGGAATCGCCTGGATCCACTTGTATCGGACCGGAATAAGAGAAGCTCAAAGCGGTGTTTCCGTTGCTGTTGGTGGAGACCGTGTCTGCGCCGAGATATTGGTTCCCTTCCCCGTACCCCGAGGGGTCGGATCTTCCTGCCGGTATTCGGTAGTATTCCACGCGGTAATCCTGAAAGCCAATGCTGTTGTATGAACCAGTGACCGTGAGTTCTTGCCCGCAGAGGGAAGCTGTATCGAGGTCCGCGGTGTTTTTCAATAAATTGGCGCCGGGATCGCTGTCCCCCGGATCGTTGGGGGTCGGGCCGTCCCCCCCCAGGTCGATGCCGAGCTCCCCGTTCTCCATGATGCGGTTTGTCGTCATGGTATTCCCCTCTCCTTGGGAAATAAGGATTCCCTCTCTATGATTGGCGATTATGCGGTTCCGTTTTCCGGGATCGGCCCCGGGAAGCCCGATGATGTGGTCGTTCCCCCGAATATGAATGCCCGTTCGATTCCCCATGGTATCTCCGGGATTCCGACCCCGACCGATGTTGTTCCCCCGAACGATATGGCCCGCGTTGTTCGATTCCATGGCCACTCCTGCGCTGTCGTTGTCCGCGATAATGTTCCGCCCGGCCACTGTGGCGTTCCCGATCTTTACCTGCTCATCACAGTTCTCCAGCAGGATCCCGTGATGCAGGTTCCCTTTGGGATCGGTCCCCCTGATATCCGTCCCGATAAAATTGCGAAGCACCTTGTTGTCTGGCCCGATATTCCCGTGAATGTAAATTCCGTTCTTTTCGTTCCCGGATATGGTGTTGCGGGTATTGCTATTCCCGCCTATTCGGTTTTGCCTTCCGCTGCTGAGTTCAATACCATGGTCTTTATTGTCGATAACAAGGGCTTTTCCCTTTCCGGTTATACCGATCAGGTTGCCCTGAATGCGGTTATCGCTGGATCGGATCAGGATCCCGTTCCCGCCGTTCCCGCTGATCAGTTTGCCTTCTCCCTG
>CAYVSK010000050.1:0-3188 GCA_964453635.1 uncultured Weeksellaceae bacterium
CCCAGAAGAAGAATAAAAAGGCTTCGGATCGCGTAATTCATGCTTTATCGCTTTTAGTTCAGCAATTCGTCCCATGCTTTTTTAATAGCAAGGACGGCACAGCATTGCTTTTTCTTTTTGGTCCCCAACCGGTCATGTAAGTTCCGGTTCCATTATCATGACGATGGCGGTCCCGAATGGTTGCTTTCACAAAGCGGCACCAAAGTTAGGCAGCGTGCTATTCGCGCTGGATTCTGGTCGCTTCGCTTGCTTCATTCGGGCTTTTCCTCTGTTCCTCTTAAAAAGGGCGTTCCCTGTCAAGGACGTTTTACGAGCTTGCTGCGGTAGCTATCCCTTCCGTCCCTGATCTCAAGGAAGTAGATGTTGGGGATGAGGTTGCTGATATCGATCCGTTGTTTCACCTGACCGGTGCCGGGGGACCATTCCTCCTGGTGCACGACGCGACCTCTTTGGTCGAAGAAGCGGATCCGGAGATCGCGGTCTTCCTGAAGCTCGCCTTGGACCACGAGCTCCTCATCCCGTTGATCGACGTAACTGGTCAGGTGGAGCTGCCTTTGATCCTCCCGGATCTTTGTCCCTGAACAATTCCCGACCGCGGAATCCTCGATGGCGAACCCATCAACCCCGGCCTCGACCAGGTGGCCGTCACCGAGGTCAGAAGCGTAGAATTCCACGTGCATATTGCTGGTCAGGGCGATCTCGCCCTTCAGGTCGAAGCTTTTTTGTGTCCAGGTGTTGGCGGTCGATGTAACCGTCTCCAGGGTGACCGTTTTGTTGCCGTTGCTTACGCGGACAATGAGGGAATCATCCGGTGTGCCCTGTCCCCCCTCGTTATAGAACCAGCGATGGTAGCTTAGGGTGGGGTCCGGGTAACTGCTCAGGTCCATCGAGGGAGTACTCAATCGGGTATAACCGCCGTCGATGTCGTCGTCGCCTGCGCCACCACTGGCATTCCCGGTAACAAAAGCCTTTTCTCCCCGGTCGCTTTCTACGTCCTTGTCGGGATTGGAGGTCTCTCCGTTAAAGGCGGTTCCGTTCGGGATCCCCCGTTCCCAAATACCCGTACTGGCGGTCGATTCTACATTCCATCCCCGGTCCGTGACAAAATCGTCCTGATATCCTTTATTGAGGGTGAAGGTGAACTGGGTATTGTTGGCATCGACGGTGATCGTGTCCGCCGTGGTCTCGTAACCCCACTTGCTGACCAAAACGCTGTAGGTCCCGCTGGGAAGGGAGTCGATGGAATAGCCCCCGCTGTTGTCGCTGGTCCGGGTAAAGGAAAAGTTGGCGTTCGATAGGACGATCTTGCTACCGGGAACAGGATCGTCGGTACAGGCCGCCTTTACCATTCCACTGCTCTGGTGGGTGGCTAGGACCTCGATGTGATCCTTCTTAAGCGCGCTGTCCTTGCCGACGGAATTGGTAGCGAGCAGTTTGACGTCGTAAAGCCCGGCGGAGTCGTATACGATACCACTGGGATTCTGGACGGTGGAATTGCTTGGTGTGCCCGCCTCAAAGGTCCAGTTCCATTGGTCGGGAAATCCTGCGCTTTGATCGGTAAAGTCCACGCTATTGCCCACCAGGATGGTGGTCGGATCCGCTGTGAAGTCGACCGTGGGTTCACTGCTCACCGTATCCACCATTTCGGTCTTAAAAGCTCCCTTGCCGTGGGTAAAGGCGATCAGGTTCCGGTCCGCCGGGGACACCACGAGATCAAAGACCATGGTGGCCTGGCCCGGGAATCCAAACGAGAAATCAGACCACGTGATGCCACGATCCACGGAGATAAAGGCCCCGATGTCACTACCCGCGTAGAGCACATCGCTGTTCTTGGGGTCGACGGTCACCTTGTGAAAGGGTACATCCGGCAAATTCCCTGAAATGTCGTTCCAGGTATTCCCTTTATCGACGGATTTGAATAAGTGGCCGGTCCCGAAACCGGAATAAGCGATGTAAAGGATGCTGTCGTTGTTCGGATCCACAGTGATCCGTCGGGCGTAGCGATTGGGAAGGGAACCGGTAATATCGGTCCAGGAACTACCCCCGTCGCTGCTTCGGAAGACGTGGCCTTTGTTGCCGTTTGCTTCCGGTGCTGTAGCGGCATACAATTCATCGGGGTCGTTGGGAGAGGTGCCGATGGTCAGGACCACCTGGCCGTTATCCAGGGGGTCGGGGCCGACCTGGGTCCAGGTATCTCCCGCATCGTCCGATCGGTGAATGCTTTCGGCACCAGCGTAGATAATGTCGGGATTCGCTTGAGAGAGTTCGAAGGGGGAGAGAAAAGCCGCCTCGGTATTGCTCTGGTCCAATACCTGGTCGTAGTTGGCCCCGCCGTCTGTGGATTTAAAGAGTCTTTGCCACTGAACACCGGCGTAATGGACCTGGTCATCATCAGGCCGGATGGCCGTATAAACGCCATCCCCGCCCAGGACGTGGGTCCAGTTGTCCTTGTCGCCCGTGTAGCGACGGGTGCCATTGTCTTGGAGACCCCCCATTAAAAGGGCGCTATCAGACCTGGATGTGGCGCCGGTGTAGAATTGGGTCGTGACGAGCCCCTCATGAGCGGGATACACCGAATTTCCCGCATTGTCCGAACGATAGAGTCCGCCGTCAGCGGAAATGTAGAGCTTGTCCGGGTCCTTTGGGTTGGTTGCCATGCTGTGGATGTCGGGGTGGACGTTCTGGATCTGATCGAAGGAGGCCCCGCCGTCCGTGGATAACCAGGTATCGATACCGCCTGCAAAGACCCGGTCGGGGTTTTCGGGATGGATCAGCAAGCCTTCTGCATAAAAACCCTGAAGGGAAAGGATGTCCCGGTCGTTCACCTGGCTCCATGACTGGCCCTGGTCGGTCGACCTGTAGAGGCCGATGGTGCTGAGGGTTTCCCCGACCAAGGCCATGACGATGTTGGTATCCGGAGTGGAATGTGTGGCCAGCGTGATCCGGCCGGTCTGATCGGTGGGAATGCCATTGCTCAGCCGCGACCAGTTGGCACCTGCGTCCGT
This sequence comes from uncultured Weeksellaceae bacterium, assembly GCA_964453635.1. Classification (GTDB taxonomy): domain Bacteria; phylum Bacteroidota; class Bacteroidia; order Flavobacteriales_D; family CAYVSK01; genus CAYVSK01. The sequence continues at coordinate 3,006 of CAYVSK010000050.1, forward strand.
GCTTTGGTAAACACCGCGCTTATCCGGGGTTTGGATGTTCCCTACGCCAGCATAGAGGACTTCTGGTTCCTCTTTGTTGATGGCGAGGTCCATGACCATGAGCTGGTCGAGGACCTTCTTCCAGGTCTTGCCCCGGTCCGTAGAGAGATAAATGCCTTCGGTGGTCGCCGCGTAAACGCTATC
>CAYVSK010000050.1:3198-18587 GCA_964453635.1 uncultured Weeksellaceae bacterium
GGGTTCTTCGGATGGATGATGATCTCCCAGACACCTCGTTCCTGCTGATAGGACCAGTCCAGGGTCTTGTTCCAGGTCTTCCCGCCATCGGTGGAGCGCAGTATTCCGATCCCGTAACTTCCGCGCGTAGGTCGGTTGTTGATCCCTTTTCCCTGGGAACCGTAATTGTAGGTCTCGCCCGTACCGATGTACATGATCTCGGTGGAATCCGGGTCGATCTCGACCGAGCTCACACCAAGCACGGGATAGCCAATATCCACGTAGGACCACGGGTCCTGTCCGGTGCCCCCGGTTGAGGAATGCCATAATCCGCCGGAGGCACTTCCCAGCCATATCTCGCTCGTGTCATCCGGATGGATCGCCAATCCCAGGGTCCGGCCGCCGCGTCCTTTGGGACCGATCGAGCGCCAATTGCCCGAATCGGAACGAGCGACTTCCGGCCTTGGTAGAAAATGGCGTTCATAATGACGCATGGCTTCCGTATAGCCAGCAGATGGAATGTCCTTCCTCGGATAAGCTTTTTGTTTGCTCAGGGCTTGCAGAGCGTTCAGGGAATTCATGGGATATTCCTCGTCGGATGCCTCGATGGCTTCCTGTTTTTGATCCGAAATGCTTCCCCTTTCCGGGGAAGGATCCAAGTAGGACCGCAGGGTGAACGCACCCGCGATCATCAGCAAAACGGTGATGAACGATAGGAGGATCCGTTTCATAGAAGAACTGGTCTTTGATGGGTATCTTACTAAATTAATCATACCCCCCGGGAATATTCCCCTTTTATCCGAGGGAAAGCCGGGGAAGTATGGCCGGAAAGGGTTCGGTCTTCCTTCCAAACCCTCCAACTAAAAGGGATGAGCAAGGAGCTTTCGAAACATGAATAAAGAGCTTCGGATTTTAATGAAACTTGGAATCCTGTTGCTTTGGGATAGGTCCTGACATTTGTTATGTTCTGAAATATTCCTATGGTGCGATAGAGCGGAAAAAATATATATTTATAACAATGATAGAACTGTGAAAACTATATATTTTTTTAATTTGGCCCTTCAGATCCTGTTTCACCCAAAAAAGGCAGAAAATGGCACGCAGACCCATCGAAGAATTCAATGTACGGACCATCCAGAAAACCGGAGGCGACAGTTATATCGTCACCATCCCGGTCAACCTCATCCGCAAACTCGGCTGGCAAAAGGGTCAGAAAGTGGTCCTGACGGAATATGGGGATAGCATCCGGATCCGGGACTGGAAGTCGGATGAAGAGCAAGGAGGGTCGTGATCTCCTGCATATGGACCGCATGATCGGGGGGTAGGATGCTCCCGATGCGATCACGGATCCCGGAAAAGTTTTGGCTTTTCCGGGATCTTTTTGGTGAGTAGGGACTCTGAGGGAAAGGAAGAAAAGCCGTTCAGGATTTGGTGAAATATTACCTTTACCGCGCTTTTAAAAGATCCTGAACATGCGCACCCATTGCTTTTTTACGGCCGTTTTTGCCCTGCTTCTTTTTTGGAACGCCCGATCGAATGCCCAGGAAAGCGGCGATGATGAAGACCCCATCAATGCCCGGACCTTCTCCGGTCTTTCCTTCCGGAGCCTGGGACCGGCCAAGACCGCCGGTCGGGTGGCGGACCTCGCTGTGAACCCGGAGGACCATTCCAACTATTACGTGGCCGTGGCCTCCGGTGGTGTCTGGAGAACCGATAACGGGGGGACGACCTACGAGCCCATCTTCGATGACCAGGGTTCCTTTTCGATCGGTTGCGTGGCCCTCGATCCGAACAATCCGGACGTGGTCTGGGTCGGTACCGGCGAGAACAACAACCAGCGATCGGTCGGCTACGGCGATGGCGTTTATCGCTCCGATGACGGCGGTAAGACCTGGAAGAACACCGGCCTGAAGGAATCCGAGCACATCGGAGAGATCGTCGTGGACCCGCGGGACCCGGACGTGGTCTATGTGGCGGCTTACGGTCCCTTATGGGACAGCGGGGGCGACCGGGGATTGTACAAGACCACGGATGGAGGGGACAACTGGGAAAAAGTCCTCGGTATAGACAAGCATACCGGGGTGAGCGATATCGAGATGGATCCCCGGAACCCCGATCTGCTTTACGTGAGCTCCCACCAGCGGAGGCGGCGTGTATGGACTTACATAAGCGGAGGTCCTGGTTCCATGGTCTTTAAGACCCGGAATGGCGGTAAATCCTGGGATACCCTGAACACGGGGCTACCCTCCGGTGATCTCGGCCGGATCGGATTGGCCCTGGCCCCCTCGAACCCTGATATGATCTATGCCATCGTGGAGGCCTCCGGCAAAAAGGGTGGCTTCTTCCGCTCGACCGACCGGGGCGCGAGCTGGGAAAAGCGGAGCGGTTATTCCACGTCCGGCAATTATTACCAGGAGATCAAGGTGGACCCCAGGGACCCGGACAAGGTCTATTCGATGAACACCTTCGGCAAGGTCACCCGGGACGGGGGAAAGAGCTTCGAGAACATCGGCCTCGAGAACAAACACGTCGATGATCATGCCATCTGGATCGATCCCGACAACACGGAACACTACATCATGGGATGCGACGGGGGTCTCTATGAGACCTGGGATGATGGAGAGAACTGGCACTTTAAACCCAACCTCCCCATCACCCAGTTTTACAAGGCCGAGGTCGATAATGATAAGCCTTTTTACAATATTTATGGGGGCACGCAGGACAACAACACCCTTGGTGGCCCCAGCCGGACCGTTAGTGCCTCTGGGATCGTGAATTCCGATTGGTATATCACCAAAGGCGGGGATGGTTTTGAGATCCAGGTCGACCCGAAGAACTCCGATATTGTCTATACCGAATCCCAATACGGCGTGCTCGCTCGCTACGACAAACAAAGCGGTGAAACGGTCGGGATTCAGCCTCAACCGGGTGAGAATGAAGACGCTTATCGCTGGAACTGGGACGCCCCCCTACTCATCAGTCCCCACGACAATAAACGACTATACTTCGCTGCGAACAAGGTCTTTCGAAGCGATAACCGGGGCAATGAATGGAAAACGGTCAGTGGGGACCTTACGCGGGAGCTCGACCGGAACAAGCTCCCGGTCATGGGACGTGTTTGGAGTATGGATGCCGTGGCCAAGAACCAATCCACCTCCATTTACGGCAACATTACGGCGCTTTCCGAATCCCCCCTGAAAGAAGGCCTACTCTATGCCGGCACGGATGATGGGCTCATCCAGGTATCCGAGAACGGGGGAGAAAGCTGGCGCGAGATCGGGAAATTCCCTGGTGTTCCGAAGCGGACCTACTGCCACGGGATCGTGGCTTCCAAACACGATAGCAATACCGTTTTTGCGGTCTTCAACAACCACAAAAGCGGGGATTTTTCTCCTTACATTCTCAAAAGCACCGATAAGGGAAAAACGTGGACTTCCATTAGCGGAGACCTGCCGGATAAAGGCTCCGTTTACACCATACAACAGGATCACCAGAACCCGGAGCTTCTCTTTTGCGGGACCGAGTATGGCGTGTTCTTCAGTGTGAACGGGGGAAAGGAGTGGACCCAACTCAAGAGCGGGATCCCGACGATCGCCGTTCGAGACCTTGAGATCCAGGAACGGGAGGATGACCTGGTACTGGCCTCTTTCGGAAGGGGGTTTTATGTGCTTGACAACTACGCCCCCTTGCGGAACGTAACGAAGGATTCCCTTCAAAAAGAAGCCCACCTCTTCGGGGTCAAGGATGCCTGGGAATTCATCGAATCCACACCGGAAGGGGGAGAAGGGAAAGCTTTTCTGGGGGCATCGTTCTACACGGCCGATAACCCGCCCTTGGGCGCTACCTTCACTTATTACTTGAAGGAGGACATCAAGACCCTTAAAGAAAAGCGGCGTGAGAAAGAAAAGAAGAAGAAGAAAAAAGGGAAGGATGTCTTCTATCCTTCCTTTGATCGGATGCGCAAAGAGGACAGGGAAGAATCGCCCTATTTGCTCTTTACTGTACGGGATCAGGAAGGCGACGTTGTTCGACGGTTGCGAAGCAAGCCCGGAAAGGGGATCAACAGGATTACCTGGGACCTTCGTTATCCGGATCGGGGCCCGGTGGAATTGGACCGAAAGGAGCCGGACCACCCGTACTACCGGAAGCCCAAGGGGCACCTTGTCATACCCGGCACTTATAGTGTAACGATGGCAAAATACGTCCGGGGCGAGATCACTCAAATGACCGGCCCGCGGAAATTCGAGGTCAAAGCGCTCGACAACCGCACATTGCCGGCCGAGGATAAAGAAGCGCTCCTGTCCTTCCAGAAGGAGGTGGCTGAGCTCCGGCGGGCCGTGGATGGAGCGAATGAATACCACAAGGAATTGAATGAGCGGGTCGATCACCTTAAAAAGGCGGTCCGGGAAACACCGGGTGAGGCTTCTATTGAGGTGGTCGAAGAATTGCGATCCTTAGAGGACACCCTCCATGAATTGGATGTTTCCTTGAATGGAGATAGGTCCCTTGCCAAGAGGCATTTCGAGACCAAGCCCGGGATCTCGGGAAGGGTGAACCGGGTCCTTTATAACCTTTGGAATTCCAGATCCGCGCCTACCGAAACCTTTAAGGAGAATTACCGGATAGCGGGGGACAATTTTAAACCCGTTTTGAAAGGTTTGAGGTCCGTTCGGGATGACCTGAAAGCCCTGGAGGAACAGCTCGAATCCGTCGGGGCCCCCTGGACTCCCGGGCGATTACCGGAATGGGAGTGAACAAGCGCTGAACCCCAAAACGTGACCTTTGAACAGGAATGGACCGGAAGGTGTTGGCTCTGAGGCTATCATGGATTTTCTTTAGCGTTTTCTTTTTCCTTGGTCTTCTTCCCGCTGGAAAAGGTCAGGAACTGTCCCAGACCGTCCGGGGCAAGGTGATCGATCAGGACCTGAAAAAGCCCCTTTACGGTGCCCAGGTCCGGATTATCGGAACGCAGCCCGTGATCGGCGACGTTACGGGGGAGGACGGGACTTTTCGGCTGGACAGCGTACCTGTCGGAAAACAGGACCTCAAGGTCACCTATTTGGGCTACGAACCCAGGATCCTCCGGAATGTCCAGGTCACAGCAGGGAAAGAGGTCGTCCTTACGATCGGCTTGGTCGAAAAGGTCTATGAAACGGAGGAAGTGGTCATCGAAGCCGGGAATGACAAGGCCAAACCCAAAAATGAGCTCGCGACGATCAGCGCCCGCCAGTTCACCACGGAGGAGACGGATCGCTATGCCGGAAGCCGCGGGGATCCGGCCCGGATGGCCGCCAATTACGCGGGAGTTAGCGCTGCCAGTGATGCACGGAATGATATCATCGTCCGTGGCAATTCACCGGTCGGCCTCCTCTGGCGCCTGGAAGGAATCGATATCCCGAATCCGAACCACTTTTCAACGCAAGGGGCGACCGGTGGCCCGATCAGTATCCTGAACAACAACCTCCTTCAGAACTCCGATTTCATGAGCAGTGCCTTCCCGGCTGAGTACGGGAACAAGGTGGCGGCTGTTTTCGACCTCGAGATGCGCAAGGGGAACAATGAGACCATGGAATATACGGGGCAGGCCGGGATCAATGGTTTTGAGGCGGGGATCGAGGGGCCGATATCCAAAGAACAAGGAAGTTCTTTCCTGGTCAATTACCGCTATTCGACCCTCGAGGCTTTCGACCGCCTCGGGATCGATTTCGGCGTAAGCGGGATCCCCAAGTATCAGGACCTCTCCTTCAAGGTGGACCTCCCTACCGAGAATGCCGGCCATTTCAAGGTCTTCGGGATGGGCGGGAAGAGTGACCTCGAACTCCTCGACAGCGATCAGGATCCTTCTGATTGGAGTTTTACTGACCAGGGTGAGGATCTGGTCTTTGGTTCCGACATGGGGACCATTGGGGTGAGCAATCGCCATTTCCTGGACTCCAACACCTATGCCAGGGCCGGACTGGCATTGAACGCGAGCCGGTCCAGGGCCACCATCGATACCATCTCACCCCAGACCCAAGACCCGTACCGGGTCTACAAGTACAATGGGGTCAACGGCGATATCCAAGGGCATTATACGGTGACCCACAAGGTCAATGCACGCCACAAGATCAAAAGCGGCTTACGCTACAAGCAGTTGTTCTTCGATCAGCTGGAAAAGGCTTGGAACCGGAGATATCAACGCTATATCCGCCCGGTGGATAATGAAGATATGACCGGCTTGGCTCAGACTTTCCTGCACTGGCGCTTTCGTATGGATGAATTCTGGACCCTGAATGCCGGGCTTCATTATCAACGGTTCCTGCTCAATGATACCAAAAGTTTGGAGCCCCGTGTGGGGCTTTCCTACGATGCCGGCAAGACGGGACGCTTCAGCCTCGGTTACGGGCTGCACAGCCAAACCCAGATCCTTCAGTATTACTACATGCGTTCCTATGACCCTGCCCGGGACCGTTACATCCAGACGAACAAGGACCTGGGCATGACCCGGGCCCACCACATGGTGGCCGGGTACGACAAGAAATTCGGCAAGCATTTCCGCATTAAGTCAGAAGCGTATTATCAGCGGCTTTTTAACGTGCCGGTCGATGCCTACAAGGAAAGCTCCTTTTCGATGCTGAACACGGGGGCCGAATTGGAAGGGTTGCCCCAACTCGATAGCCTGAAGAATACAGGAACGGGGAGGAATTACGGGGTGGACCTGACGGTGGAGAAATTCTTCAGCGATCAGTATTACTTTCTGGTCACCGGTTCCCTTTACGAGTCCTTCTACAAAGGGAGTGATGGGGTTGAACGGCCCACGCGCTTCAACGGGAATTACCTGCTCAATGTTTTGGGTGGCAGAGAGTTTCATTTTGGAGGTCCGGACAAGGTGCTCGACTTTAATGTGAAATATGCCTATACAGGGGGGAACCGATACACGCCCATCGATCTCAAGGCTTCTCGGGCCCAGGGGGAAGAGGTTCGCAAGACCGGGAAAGCTTTTTCAAAGCAATACAAACCCTATATGACCCTTGACCTTAAGCTGGAATTCCGGTTGGATCAAAAAGATATGACCCAGGAGATCTTCTTTACGGTCGAGAATGTAACGGACCGTCTGAACGTTTTGCGTAAGATTTACGTCCCTGAGACCGGAAAGATCAAGAAGGAATACCAGCTCGGCCTCTTTCCTTACGGGGGATATCGGATCACTTTTTGAAAAAGGCAGCATAGCCTCCAAGTATCGAGTGTTTGAACCTTGGAATGGGATTTATGGAATGATAGGAAAGAAGGGCGATCCGGATGAAAAGGGTCTGCTCCATTTTCTATATTTGTACGGCCAAGCGGGAATAGCTCAGTGGTAGAGCATCAGCTTCCCAAGCTGAGGGTCGCGGGTTCAAGTCCCGTTTCCCGCTCGAAGTTCAGTACGAGGTACTGAGTATTGGGTATTGAGTGGCCCCGGCCCTTGGAAAGGGTCGGGGTTTTTTTATGGGCCAGGACCAAGCCTGACTTATTCCTTTTCATTCCTGCCCTCCTTCTCGACCGCTCACCTACTTCTCAACTCCCCAGTCCTCGCTCCCGCTCAACACGACGCACCGTAAAGAAACCGATGCTCATTAACAGAAGGATGACAGCGGAAAAAACGGTCGCAAGAAAAGCGATGGATCGATGCTCCAGGATGGGGCCGATCACCACCGCTCCGAGGGCCGTGGAAAGGACCATGAGCATGGTGACCACGCTCTTGATGGCCCCCAGGTGGCTGGTGCCGTAGATCTCTGCCCACATGGCCGTATTGGTAACGGCTGCCAGGCTGGCGGTCAGGCCCGCCAGAAAGAGGTAGACCATGGCCACCATGGGGTGATCCCCGATCAGAAGGGTGTTCATCCCGGCCAGAAGCGGGAGAAGGTAGAAGATGAAAACCCGACGCGCCCCGAAGCGGTCGATCAGCGGACCGGCCAGGATGTATGAAATGATCCGGCTCACGAAATAGGCCACAAAACAGGTGGACATCCACTCCATGCTCCACCCCTTGGCCTCGGCCAGGAGGTTCTGGTGAATGAACATGCCGGTAATGAAAAAAGGCAGGAACATGGATCCCGGTACAAGTAACCAGAATCGGGGGTCGCGGATGACTTCCTTGCGGGTGGCATCAGGCGTTTGGGGTCCTTTTTGGGAACCCTCTTCATCCTCCGTTATTTCCTTCTCCGCTTGCCCTTCTGGCCCTCCTTCACCTTTGGGCCGGGGTGGCCATTGAAAAGTGTCCTGCTTGCGGATCAGGGTGATGGCCAGGGGAACGAAGATCCCGAGTACAAAGACCGGCAGGATCAGCCAGGCATTCCGCCATCCGGCCAGCCCGGCCAGGAGGGTTACGATGGTGGGCATCAGTCCCTCGCTCAGAGAAAGGCCAAAGCTGGCCAGGGAAAGGGATCGGCCGCGTTCGGCATCAAAAAAGCGGGCAAGGCCGGTGGAGCCGATCAGAACCATGAAGCCCTGGCCAGTGAAACGGAGTCCGTACAGCCCCAGGAAGAGGACCAGGTAGTGGGGGGCTAATGCGGTGATCAGGCAGAACAACGTTAAAAACAGCCCATTGGCCACGCTCAGGTAGCGAAGCGGGAAACGATCGATCATCCCGCCGGCATAGGGGAAGGTAAGGGCACTGCAGACCGTGGCGGCTGAATAGAGGTACCCGAATGAGCTGTTGTCAATGGCAAAGGCCTCGTTGAAATGGGGGACGAAGAAGCTGATCAGAAAGGTCTGCCCGAGGCCGGAGAAAAAGTAGTGCAGAAAGCCGAATCCGATATAACGGGGATGGCTCGATACAAGGCGCAGATAGCTCCGGATCAAAGGGTGCGGCTTTTGAGCCCGCGAATATAGTCAGTAAACGCCCGATCGTCCGGTACTGGTCATCCGTTGGTTTGGCGGATCCGGTCCTTCCTTGTATATTTTGCCACCCATTGAAAAGTGGACCTATGCCGTTAAAACCGAATCTTTTTGAGCGTCAAGCGATTCATTCCGGAACAGTCCCGGGGATGATGATCGACATGGGGCTCCCTTTGTACCAGTTGTACGCGATGATCGGGGCGATGGAGACCGGTTTCTTCCGGCATTTGAAGGCGGGTCCGGCCGATCCCGGAACGCTTGCTGAAAGGATGGAGGTTTCCGTAGCGGGCGTTGAAGCGCTGATCAAGGCCATGGAACCGTTGGGTTATATCGAATCTGAGGAAGGAAAATACGCGCTGAGCAAGCTCGGAGAAGAACTGCCGATCGATCGGCTCGAGGTCATGGTGCCTTATTGGAAGCATCAGGCTTCTGTTGGCATTCAAGAGGCTGGTCGTGGGATCCTTGAAGCTCCGGAAAATGGGGTCTGTGGTCGGGAGTATTTGAAGTCCGGGGAAGTCGGCCGGGGCTATCAGGTCACGATGCGTTGGTTGGCTTCCAGTATGGTGGATGAGGTCGTTAAAAAGGTCGATCTTCCCCATGATGTGGGAAATATGATGGATGTGGGGGGTGGCCACGGCTTGTATACTATGGCCTTCTGCCGAAAGTATCCCGCTTTGAAAGGGCGGATCGTGGATTGGCCGATCGGTCTGGAGGAAGCGGAGCGAACCCTGAAGGAGAACCCGGGCCTGGCCGAGCGCATCGAATTGGTGGAAAAAGACTTCGAAAAGGAGGACCTGCCCGGGGACAACGACTTTGTCTTTTTGGGGAACATCGTTCAAAGAATGGGCCCGGAAGGAAACCGGGGACTAATGGAAAAATTGGCGAAAGCGACCACAGACCGCGGTATGATCGCCATCCAGGACCAATTCACCGGGCTCAATGGATCGCGATTCGCAAGGGCGGTCGCTGGCTTGGTCGGCTTCAATCTTTTTCTCTTTGCGGGTGGGCGATCCTATGATGTGGGGGAGCTTAAGCAATGGCTTCGTGAGCTTGGCTTTACCAGCAAAGGGATGAACCTCGATCAACCGGGGATGTCCCTCTTGATCTCGCGGAAGATCCAATAGAGGCATTCCCATTGAGGGGTGACCCTTCATTCCAACCCATGGGGAGTGATGGAAATCATCTTTCAAGCTTCCTTGCTTTCTGTTGCTTTTCAGAAATTCGAGCTTCTAAAAATTTGAGATCCTATGCTGGACCCGATCGAGATGGAAAAGGTCATGTGCCTTACCGATATTTTTGAAGAAGAGGTGGATGTGATCCATTATGCCGCGCAATTGGCGAAGGATATGGAGGCTGAGCTGACCCTCTTTCATGTGAACGTGGTACCGGTACACGCCGGTCCCTGGGAAACGACCGGGAACCTCACGAAATCAGGGAACATTACCAAAGAGCTCGCCAATGTAGCGGAAAGGGTCAGAAAGGAATACGGCATCCCTTGCCGCTACGAGGTAAAAGAAGGGAAACAGCTCACCAATACCACCATCGAAGAAGGGGATGACCTTCCCTACGACCTGATCGTGAAAGGAACCAGTGGCTCATCCGATGTGACCGAAAAACTCTTTGGGAGCAACACCTATCACGTGCTCGGGGTCAGCCAAAAACCTGTTCTTGTTGTCCCCTATGGAGTCGAATACCAGGGAATAAAAAGACTTGTCTATGCCACGGATGAAGAGGAGGCGGATATCGAAGGGCTCGCCCATCTCCGGCCCCTGATCGATGACCTGCGTCCCGACGTTACCCTCCTTCATGTACTGAATTCACTCGAACCGGAATCCGAAGCCACCTATTTCTTCATTCGCAAGGTCAAATTCCTCTTGAACCTTGACGATATCCAATACGTGGAACTTGTGGGCAAGAATGTAGCAGAAATGATCGAGAAGCGCTCCAGGGAGATGGGGGCCGATGTCGTGGCCCTTTCCTCAAAGGCTCGTCAATTCCCGGGCGCATTGTTCCATCGGAGTGTCACTGAGGACCTCCGACGGATCGCGGACCACCCTTTCCTTGTCCTGCACAAGGGCTTGGAAATGGAAGAAGGCCCGCGCTTTTTCGATATCGAATTGAAGCGGGGTGCTCCTTCCAGTGGTCCTTATGCGTTCCAGGAGAATGAACGGGAGGTCCTTGTCCTCGAGCGCTTTGTAAGGGGCCAGGACGCGCTCCGCTGTGACCTTATCCTGGAAGATGGACAGGGTCGTCGGGAGTCCGTTTCGGGTTCAACAGAGCCGATAAGCAGAGTAGAGCGGAACGGAAAAACCTCCTTTGGGCTCGAGCTCAACGATACCGATCAACTCCACGCATCGAGCTCCGTTCGGCTTTTGATCGCGGTTCAGTGAGGCTTATTGTGTGACCCTGCCAGGACTCGAACCTGGAACCTATTGCTTAGAAGGCAATTGCTCTATCCGGTTGAGCTACAGGGCCAGGAGAAGTGTTGAGCAACAGCAAGAGCAAGAGCAAGAGCAAGAGGGGTGGGTTCAACACCCTTCCTCTTTCTCCGAACTGTTCCTGTCGGGGCGGCTGGATTCGAACCAGCGGTCTCCACGTCCCAAACGTGGCGCGTTGGCCGGACTACGCTACGCCCCGAAGACACTGCGAATTTAAGGTTTTTCCATAGGGTCCATACCCATTCGTGATCGTCTATTAATGGAGACCGCCCATCACTTGCTTTGAGCTTTTAGATCTTTGCCACGCTGCCTCAACCATTTTTAAAGAAGGGTCCTCCTTTTTATTTACCCATTCAATAGGCGTCGAAGGCCATCATCTTATGGCTTTTTTCCGATCCTTTGGCATAAAAAACCCCCGAGAAAGTGGTATAGCTATTTTCTCGGGGGTCTTCTTTAAGCCAGAACGGGATCTTTACTGAACGATCACCCGCCGGTGGATCACTTGCTTTTCAGTGATCACCTGGAGGTGATAGATGCCCTTGCCAATGTCATCAAGCTCGACAGGGCTTCTCTGTCCGTTCGTTCCGATGCTCCTTTCCCTGACGAGGCTTCCCTGCATGTCGTAGATGCGGAGCCGACCGTCACGGATCTCATCGATGTCAACCGTCACATTAAAGCTTCCCTCGTTGGGGTTGGGAAAGACCGCTACTGAAGCTTTTTCGCTGGTTTCATCCACACTCGTGGATGTCCCTGGCCCAACGATGCTGCCCCGGTTGGAGCGAGAGGAGTTGAAGTCCTCGGCCTTGGTAGAGACACAGCCACCTGTTGGATGGGAAACCTCCACCCGGTATTTGAGGGTATCCTTGGGCGCAGCGGAATCGATGTAAGTCGTCTGACTGCTGGGCACGGAATCGAGCACCTTCCAACCGGAAGAAGAGGACCGTCGTTTTACGATGAAGTTCTCGTAAGAGAAGCCCTCGTATGCATCCCACGAAAGGTAAACGGCATCGTTGTTTGGCCCCATATCAACGTTGAGGTGCATGCTCTGATGGGCTGCTGAAGTAACGGATTCGTTGCCGCAGGTATCGACAGCACCGATCTGATAGCGCCAGGATTTCTCCTTGGAGTCGGAAACCGTGTCCTCGTAAACGCTCAGGCTGTCGTAAGGGACCGTTGCGATGAGGTGATAGAGGCCACTCTGGCTGGTCTCCCGGTAGATGTTGTAATGGGAGAGGGCTTGGGTTACCTCTTTTTCCCAGGCGAGCACATTGTTCCCGGTAGCTGTATCGACGCTCACGATCAGGCAGGTGGGGAAATCCTTCGGCCTTTTTTGTTCGATCGTGAAGGTGGCCGAGGAAGCACATCCGCTTCCTGCGGTATCGGTGACCGTCACGGAATAGGTGCCCTTGGAGAGCCCGGTCCGGTCTTCCGTGGTCGTTCCGTCCGCCCATTCATAAGCGTAGGGGGTGGTGCCACCACTTGCACTCAAATGGATCGAACCGTTCTGGTTCCCGCACTTAGCATTGTCTGTGGAATCCAGCGAGATGATCGGTCCGCCGGATTCACTGATGGAGCTAGAAGTCTCGATACTACATCCATTCGAGTCCGTAACGACCACGGAATAGGTCCCGACCGGGAGGCCGCTTATTCCGTCAGTAGTATCACCGGTAGACCAGGTATAGGAGTAAGGTTTGGTCCCACCGCTCACGGAGACGGAAGCCTCGCCGGTAGAATCTCCGCAATCCGTTGGTGTAAGGGAGAAGGAGGTACTTAAGGCATTGGGCTCTTTCACGTAGAACTGCTTGTTGGTCGAGCAGGTATCCTGGCCGGTCACTTCGACTTCGTAAGGACCTGGCTGGAGGCCGCTGATATCCTTTGTGGTAGCCCCAGTGGACCATTCATAGGAGTAAGGGGGTGTTCCGCCGCTCACGCTAAGGGATATGGCCCCGTCCCGTGCACCGTTGCAGCTAATGTCCGCAACTGTTCCAGAGACTGTAGGTGCGCCTGCGTCACTGACCAGCACGCTGCCTTTGTCCTGGCAACCGTTGGCATCGGTGACGTTCACTACGTAATTACCAGAGGAAAGGCCACTTATACTGGATGTCGTATCCCCGGTATTCCACTTGTAGGAATAGGGGGCCGTACCTCCGGACACGTTCACGGAAGCGCTCCCATCAGTATTGCCGCAAGATGCATCATTGGCTGATGCCGTGATATCGAAAGCCCCGGCGGGGTCCTTGATCACGAAATCGAGCTCTTCGGTGCAACCAGCACTGTCGGTCACGCTTATGGTGTATTCCCCGGCTTCAAGGCCATTGACAGAGGAACCGGTGGTACCTGTGGACCATTCGTAGGTATAGGGGGCATTTCCGCCGCTCGCAGAAGCTGTGGCCGAACCATCGGAACCGCCGTTGCAGGAAACGTCCGTGGGGTCCACACTGATGGAGAAATCGCAGACCAGGCAGGACTTCACGGGGACCTTGTTGTGGGCCGTGTCCCGATTCCCCATTGAATCTGTAACGATAAGTCGGATATCGTAGCGCCCCTTGGCCGTATAGACATGGGCCGGGTTCTGGGCAGTTGAACCGCCACCGAGATCGAAGTCCCACTCATGATCGTAGGGTTGACTACCGCCCGTTGTTTGGTCTGTAAAGACGATGGTATCATCCACACAAGCCGTATCAGGGCTCCATGTAAAGGCCGCTTCAGGAGGTTGGTTCGAGTTGCAGGAGTCAACGTAAACGGAGGAACTGGCGGTGTCCTGTTTTCCTACAGAATCGGTCACAATAAGCTGAACCGTATAAGAACCGTAGGAGCTGTCCGAATAGGAGTGTTGGGGATCCTGGACGGTCGAGCTCAGTCCGTCACCGAAGCTCCAGGAATAATTGTAGGGCATTTCGCCACCGGTGCTTTGATCCGTGAATTGGACGCTGTTACCGGCGCAAACCGTATCCGGGCTGAAGGAGAAATCGGCTGTAAGGCTACTGCCGCTGCTACAGGAGTCGATGAAGACATTGTAGCTGGCGGTGTCCTGATTTCCGCTGCTATCGCTGACGGTAAGGGTCACCGTCCGGCTTCCGCTCGAGCCGTAGACGACCCCAGAGGGGTTTTGTGCAGTTGAGGTTGAGGGTGTTGCCCCGCTCCCGAAGTCCCAGGACCAACTGGAAGCCCCAGAGCTTTGGTCCGTGAAGCTGAGGGTGTCATCCACGCAAGGACTGCTCGGGCTCCAGGAGAAGTCGGCCGTAAGGCCGCTGCTACAGGAGTCCACTTGGACGCTATAGCTGGCGGTGTCCTGTGTTCCCGTTGAGTCGTTGACGATGAGCTCGACCGTGTAGGAACCAGTGGATGCATAGCTTTTGCTGGGGTCCTGGGCTGAGGAAGTGTCCCCGTCACCGAACTTCCAGGAATAGGTGTAAGGGGTGGTCCCTCCGGAAGTCGCATCGGTAAACTGGATCGTATCCCCTTCACAAGCCGGGTCCGGGCTCCAGGAGAAGTCGGCCGAAAGGCTACTGCCGCTGCTACAGGAGTCGATGAAGACATTGTAGCTGGCGGTGTCCTGATTTCCGCTGCTATCGCTGACGGTAAGGGTCACCGTCCGGCTTCCGCTCGAGCCGTAGACGACCCCAGAGGGGTTTTGTGCAGTTGAGGTTGAGGGTGTTGCCCCGCTCCCGAAGTCCCAGGACCAACTGGAAGCCCCAGAGCTTTGGTCCGTGAAGCTGAGGGTGTCATCCACGCAAGGACTGCTCGGGCTCCAGGAGAAGTCGGCCGTAAGGCCGCTGCTACAGGAGTCCACTTGGACGCTATAGCTGGCGGTGTCCTGTGTTCCCGTTGAGTCGTTGACGATGAGCTCGACCGTGTAGGAACCAGTGGATGCATAGCTTTTGCTGGGGTCCTGGGCTGAGGAAGTGTCCCCGTCACCGAACTTCCAGGAATAGGTGTAAGGGGTGGTCCCTCCGGAAGTCGCATCGGTAAACTGGATCGTATCCCCTTCACAAGCCGGGTCCGGGCTCCAGGAGAAGTCGGCCGAAAGGCCGCTGCTACAGGAGTCGATGAAGACATTGTAGCTGGCGGTGTCCTGTGTTCCCGTTGAGTCGTTGACGATGAGCTCGACCGTGT